>DATBYR010000265.1:0-2145 GCA_036513565.1 Methylocella sp.
GTTTGCGCCCGAGGCTCCGGAAAAATCCGTGCAGATGGTCGTGCGCAAAACCATTGCCGCGCTGCCCTTGCAAGGGATAATCGATTTCGAAGCGGAAAAGACTCGTCTCGCCAAGGAGATCGCCAAATTAAAAGGCGACGCAGACAAAATCGAAGCCAAACTTCGCAATGCCGATTTCGTGGCCCGCGCGCCGGAAGAAGTCGTCGAGGAAAACCGCGAACGACGAGAGGACGCCCTGTCCAGGATGGAAAAGCTCGCCGCCGCGCTGGTAAAACTTGGCGGAGCTTGAAGCGGTAAGCGCATCCGGCGTTAGCGCGGGGCCAAAGCGACAGCACACGGCAACGGTCCGCCCTACCCCACCAAGGACGGCAGGGGCACGCCAAACGTCTGCAACAGAAGTTCGGTGTTGAGAACGAGTACCACCGCGGTTCCGGCGATCGCGGCAACACGGGTCGCCCGGCCATTCGCAAAACAGCCCATGATATCGGGCCGTTGGGTGAATAGCAAAAGCGCAATCATGGGTATCGGCAGGGCAAGACTGAGAATGACCTGACTTATGACGAGCGCGTTGGTCGCATTGACTCCGAGGCCGACGACGATAAATGCCGGCACCATGGTGACAAGCCGCCGGACCCAGATCGGGATTCTGAATCCAACGAAGCCTTGCATGATCATTTGGCCGGCCATGGTTCCGACCGCGGAGCTGCACACGCCAGAAGCAAGGAGGGAAATCAAGAAGACCGTTGCCGCTCCCGCGCCGAGCAGGGGAAGCAATGCGTGGTAGGCTGTCTCTATCTCGGCGACGTCGCTGTGACCCGCGTGAAAAGCGGCGGACGCCATCATCACCATCGCCATATTCACTGCTCCGGCGATCGCGAGTGCGACAATGACTTCGCGGTTGGAAAAGCGGAGGAGATTACGCCGGTCGGCGTCGTCGCGCACTCTCAGCCGGACGTGAGTGAGGCCGGAATGGAGGTAGATGGCATGCGGCATGACGGTGGCGCCAATGATTCCCACGGCGATCGTGACTGCCGCCGCATCTTCGAGCTGCGGAACGAAGGTGTGGAATGCCGCAGCCGCCCAGTCCACCGGCGCGATGAATATCTCGATCAGATAACAGAGGCAGACGATCGCTACCAAGGCACCGATGATCAGCTCGATCGGTCTGAAGCCTCGCTTCTCGAACATCAGAATTCCGTAGGTCACGATCGCTGTGACGATCATGCCCCAGAAGAGTGGGAGGTTGAACAGGAGAGAGAGTCCGATCGCACCGCCGAGGAACTCCGCGAGATCGGTCGCCATCGCCGCGATCTCGCTGACCACCCACATGGCCCAGACGAGAGGCTGCGGCAATTGCTCACGGCACATTTCGGCGAGGTTGCGACCGGTTGCGATGCCGAGCTTCGCCGACAAGCTCTGAAACAGCATCGCGATCAGGTTTGCAACCAGAACGACCCAAAGCAACCCATAGCCATATTTCGCGCCGGCCTGGATATTCGTTGCAAAATTGCCGGGATCCATATAGGCGATCGAAACGATGACCGCCGGCCCCGCCATCGGAACGATGGCGCTCAAGCCGCGTCGACGGCCATCGATCACTTCGCGAATAGCGACCCGCGTCCGATTCACTCGGCGGCCCTGTACGACGATATCCGTCATTCGACTTCCTTTCGTGCGACGGTCAACAACAGCGACCTTTTAAGAATTTAAAAAGAGCGCCTTGCGCGAAGCCTTCCCAAATCCAACCCGAACTTGCCTGAAAGGCAGGCGCTTGCGGCTCCACATGGTATAAGATGTAGCATTGGCGACAAAATAATCAAAATCAAAAAAGTTGACTTGAATCGGTTTTCTTCGAATTTGGAGCGGTGGCACGCGCACGTAGCGTGGCCAAAGGACTAAAGTTTCATGATCAAGAAACCGACCCTGGGGCCGCCGCCGGCCGAGCTGCCGGTCGAGGCGGTGCAGGCCCGGCGCTTTGAAAAGGCGCGTTCGGCGCAGGCGGCAGCGGTCCTCGAGGATTATGTCGAATTGATCGACGACCTTCTGGCGAGCGGCGGCGAGGCGCGCCCGACGGATATCGCCCACCGTCTCGGGGTGACCCACGCGACAGCGATCAAAACGATCGCCCGCCTGAAACGGGAAGGG
>DATBYR010000266.1:0-2798 GCA_036513565.1 Methylocella sp.
TAATCGTCAGCCCCGGCGTCGAAACCCTGAACCTTGTCGCTCCACCGGTCGCGGGCAGTCAAAATCAACACCGGCATGGCGCGGCCGGCCCGGCGCCATTCACTGAGCACGGAAGCACCGTCCTTTTTGGGCAAGCCCAAATCCAGGACGACGGCATCGTAAGGTTCGGTGTCGCCCAAAAACCATCCTTCTTCACCATCGAAGGCGCGGTCGACGGCATAGCCCGCCCGCGTAAGCGCGGCGGCGATCTGGCGGTTGAGGTCCTTGTCATCCTCGACGACGAGCAACCGCACGCTTCGATACCCCTTTGCAAAAGCACTGTTTCGCGTGAAACCCTGCCGCTGCGCCCAGCGTCGAACGAAAGGCTGGAAGCCGCCGTTTTTTCTTAACACGAAGAATTCAACGTTCATTCCTCGAACCGACGGCCTGGCCAGTCTTGGCATCGATAAAAACGTGAATGACGCGGCCGTCGCGGCGCAAAAGGCTCATCTCATAGACGAGCTCCTCGCTCCAGCGGCAAAGCTTGACCCCGATGGCCTCCGCCTGCGACCGGCTGGCCGCGCTCCGCATGACACGAAACGGCTCAAAGAGCCCATGCGCTAGAATCTTTTCGCGCGTCTCGGCCGTCGAGAAACAGACGCGGTCCGGCTCAGGTTCCGCCCGAGCCTCGGCACTTGAGCCCAGATAGGCCGCGACAATGACCGCGATGAAATAAAGCATGCCGCAAGGCTGGCGCGGCGACAATGAATGGGCCATGAATATTGCGAACATGCGCGGCTATTTTCAAATCGCTTCTCTTGCGAAGCCGTTTTTGCCAGCCAGGCGCGCTTTGGGCACAATTCTGGCTTGCCTGTCCGGCATGGTCTTAACGGCGCCAGTACTTGGTTTGGTCGGTCCAGCCCGAGAGGCCCCGGAGTTCGCGCCCTATGTCGTTACGGTATTGGACAAAAGCGGCGGCCGCGGCGCGAGCTATTGTACCGCAAGCGTCATCGCTCCGGACGTTGTCCTGACCGCCGCCCATTGCGTCTCCAACCTTTCAGACACGCAGGTGTTTTATCGCGGCGGGCAGGACAGGCTGGTTTTATTCGATATTGCATCGATCGCCTGGACCCTGGCCGTGGCGGCGTTGCTCGTCCTATTGGCACTCTACTTTGGCCGTGTACGCAAGCGCGCCGGCATCGAAATTGGCCTCCTGGGCTTCATTCTCTTTGGCGGCGCCTTAGCCTGTTATTTTTGGATGGAGATTGCGACCAGGCTAGTTCTATTCGACGTTGCATCGATCGCCGTGCACCCGGAATTCCGGCCCAAAATCGGGCGAAAACATTTGATTTCCATCGATCTTGCGCTTCTGCGCCTCGCCGAGCCGTTGCCTCCCGCATTCAAACCCATCGAACTTACGGATTTCTGCCCGGTCGCGACCGGGCAGCCGTTTCGCATCGCAGGTTTTGGCCGTGCGGATGAAACCGTGAGCGGAACGTCAGGTGTCTTGCGGGCGGGCATTCTCGTCGCGCGTGGACCGAAATCGCCGGTTCTTGTTTGGCTTGCCGATCCGGATGGCACCGGACTTGGCGGTTGCACGGGCGATTCCGGCGCGCCGGTCCTCGCCATCGGTCAACCGTCACTCGTCGCCGTGGCGATCCGGGCCAAGGGCAACAACGGTTATTCATGCGGCGCCGTCACCGAGGCGGTGCTGATCGGACCACAAATGCCATGGGTTCGCAAGATACTGCAAGCCTGGGGAGCGACCTGGAGCATGGCCCATTAACACCCTCCGCCCCGGTTGCCCCACTCCCGGCAATAGGGTTCCGGCTTCGCTCTGGCAAACGCTCTATCTAATGAGTGATGGCGCCCGGGGTCTCCTCCTCGGAGGAAAGCGGAGTGAGCGGCTTCGCCTCCTCTTCCCAAACGATCGGCACCGGCTGGCGAACCAGGGCATGGCTTAAGACCTCGTCCATGCGCGAGACCGGCACGATTTCGAGCGCGTTCTTGACCGGATCTGGAATTTCAACCAGATCCTTGGCGTTTTCCTCGGGAATTAAAATTTTCTTTAGGCCACCGCGCAGCGCGGCAAGCAATTTTTCCTTGAGCCCGCCGATCGGCAGAATCCTACCGCGCAAGGTGATCTCGCCGGTCATCGCTATGTCGCGCCGGATCGGGATGCCGGTCATGATCGAGACGATCGCCGTCGCCATGGCAACCCCCGCCGATGGACCATCCTTGGGCGTCGCGCCTTCCGGAACGTGGACGTGGATGTCGCGACGCTCGAACACCGGCGGCTCGATGCCGAAATCGACCGCGCGCGAGCGGGCATAGGACGCCGCCGCCGAGATCGACTCCTTCATGACGTCGCGCAGATTTCCGGTGACCGTCATGCGCCCCTTGCCGGGCATCATCACGCCTTCGATCGTCAGCAATTCGCCCCCGACCTCGGTCCAAGCGAGGCCGGTCACGACGCCGACCTGATCCTCGGTTTCCGCCTCGCCGTAGCGGAATTTGGGAACGCCGAGAAAATCCGGCAGGTTGTCGTCGGTGATCGCGATCTGCTTCGTCTTGCCGGTCAAAATTTGTTTGACCGCCTTGCGTTCGAGTTTGGCGAGTTCGCGGTCAAGATTTCGCACACCAGCCTCGCGAGTATAGCGCCGTATGATGGTAATGAGACCGCTGTCGTCGATTGACCATTCCTTGGACCCAAGACCGTGTTTCTTGAGCCCGGCCGGAATCAGATGGCGGCGTGCGATCTCGACCTTTTCATTCTCCGTGTAGCCGGCGATACGGATGATTTCCATGCGGTCCATGAG
>DATBYR010000267.1:0-16897 GCA_036513565.1 Methylocella sp.
GGCGGGTCGCCTCTTTCTTCAGGGTGCATGCGCTCATGGCCGCCGTTCTGCTGCGGATGCCCTGGCTTGATGCGCGCGATAGCGATGCCGAGCCTGAGCCACCAGACGGAGAGCTTCGACAGGTTGAACAATGCATTCGGGATCGATCGCTTAATGACACCGAGAAAACCGAAGATACTGACCAACTTGTGAAGATGTTAGGGGTGACCGCCTCTACAGCTGCAGAGCTTAACAGTGAAAGCATTGATTCTGTGCAGCAGCTTGCTGATCAAGATCCGGTATCACTAGCGCTTAGAACAGGGCTGTCCTTCGACTATATCCTGAATTTAGTGGCGCGGTCTCAGGCATGGTGCTTTATCGGAGAAACAGCGGGAAAACTCGCCCCTCTCGGCTTCGGCGATGCGCGAACAATTGCAAAACTCATACGCTCTGTTGAAAGACCCAATCCAGATCCAGTTGCAGAGGCGGCCCTGAAGGCGGCGGCAGAGGTGATTAAGATAGATTCAGCTATCCTGCGTACTAACTTTCGTAATATTGCGGACGATAGTTACACAAAATTTCTAACACAAATCTCATCGACAGAGGAAAAAGTGATAGGTGCTGCGGGCGCTTCAAACTTGAAGCGATCATGGTCTAATGCCGGAAATGCCGCACCCCGGTAAACACCATGGCGAGGCCGGCGCCGTCGGCGGCCTTGATGACCTCGCCGTCGCGCATCGATCCGCCCGGTTGAATGATTGCCGTCGCCCCCGCTTCGGCGGCGGCAAGCAGGCCGTCGGCGAACGGAAAAAACGCATCCGAGGCGACGACCGCCCCCTTGGCGAGGCTTTTGGGCAGGCCGGCGGCGCTCGCGGCCTCGGCGGCTTTCATCGCCGCGATCCTCGCGGAATCGACGCGGCTCATCTGTCCCGCGCCAATCCCCACCGTCGCGCCGCCCTTGGCGTAGACGATCGCATTCGACTTCACATGTTTGGCCACGCGGAAGGCGAATTTGAGATCGCGCCATTCCCTCTCGTTTGGCGCGCGCCTGGTGACGACGCGCAAATCCATGTCGTAGATATTCGCATTATCGCGGGTTTGCGCAAGAAAGCCGCCCGCCACGGCGCGAAACGTCAAACTTTTCGCGCGCGGATCGGGCAGGCCGCCGGTCAGGAGGAGACGCAGGTTTTTCTTTGCGGCGATGATTTCGACGGCCGTATCGTCGGCCTCTGGTGCGATGATGACTTCGGTAAAAATCTTCACGATCAGTGCGGCCGCCTTCGCGTCGAGTTTCCGGTTCAAGGCAACAATGCCGCCAAATGCCGAGACCGGATCGCAGCGCAGCGCGAGTTCATAGGCCTTGGCAAGACTCGCCGCCTCGGCGACGCCGCAGGGATTGGCGTGCTTGACGATCGCGACGGCGGCGGTCCGCGCCGGATCGAATTCGGCAACGAGCTCGAATGCCGCATCGGTATCATTGATGTTATTGTAGGAGAGCTCCTTGCCCTGCACCTGGCGTGCCATCGCGGCCCCGCGACGATGCTCTTCCGACGCATAGAATGCGGCGGTCTGATGCGGGTTCTCGCCATAACGCAAGTTAGAGGCAAGCTTGCCGCCGAACGCGCGATAGGCCGGCGCGGCAAGCCCCATTTCCGCCGCGAGCCAATTCGAGATCGCCGCGTCATAGACAGCAGTGCGCGCAAACGCTTTTTGCGCGAGTTCTTGGCGCAATTTCCTGGTTGTGCAACCGCCGTGCGCCGTCAAGTCGCCGAGGATTTTAGGGTAATCGCCGGGGTCCACGACGACCGCGACATCGTTGTAATTCTTGGCGGCGGCGCGGATCATAGCCGGGCCGCCGATGTCGATATATTCGATGCAATCGGCGAAGCCGGCGCCCCCGCCAATCGTCGCCTCGAAGGGATAAAGATTCACCACGAGGAGATCGATCGGCGCGATGCCATGCGCCAGCATCGCCGCCTCATGTTCCGGATTTTCCCGTATCGCCAGAAGCCCGCCATGCACTTTTGGGTGCAAGGTTTTCACCCTTCCGCCCAAAAGTTCGGGAAAGCCGGTCAGATCGGCGACATCGCGGACCGGCAGACCGGCATCGGCAAGCGCCTTGCGCGTGCCGCCGGTTGACACAAGCTCAACACCAAAGCCGGCAAGACCGCGCGCGAAACCGGCGAGGCCGGTCTTATCGGAAGCGGAAAGCAACGCGCGGGCAGCGCGGCGAAGGTCAGCCGGCATCGGTCTTTCGTCTAGGGCCGCGTCGCTTGAAAGCTGCTGCATGTTCCAAGCGCTTTATGGGCAAGGGAGAGATGAAAACGAGTATATACACCGGTTCATCGAGATCGCGAAAAAAAGCGCTTGTCACGAGGTGATTTCGGGATTCGTATAGCGAACATGATTCGGGTTGGCTTTTTTGAAACCAATTGCGGGGGCTGGGCCAGCGGCTGCGATGGCGAATGCCGCCATTCACCGGTGCCGGGTGCGAACTCGCGCCGCGCGGCGGGTCTCGTGATGTACATGCTCGCCGGCAATCCGGCCAGGTCCATGCGCGGGATGCGCTGATCTCGCGATCGTAAAGGGTCGTCGCCATCTTGCGTGCCCGCTCGACATAAATCGTAGCGTCCGTCACTTTTTGCTCAGATTATAAAAACTTTTTGCGATTCATGTAAATTATCCCGTGCCAAAGGACTTGCACGCACGGAGCTGGCACATCGTTCTTGAGTTGCTCTTCTGGAGATACCGTATGATTCCGCAGTCCGTCCCCACCACGTCGTTCCTCAAGCCTCAGTCACCGCATCTGCACATCGGCGGTGAGACGTGCCCGTGGTGCGAACAAGAAATTCCTCCCGAGAGACTCGAAGAGATCAGAGGCAAGATCGCGGCACGCGAGCGTGAGCAGACGCACGCGATTACGGCGAAGCTCGAAGAGCAATATGCGCTTCAGCTCGATGAGCTTCGTAAGGCCAAAGAGGCTGACGTCGCGAAAGTGAAAGAAGACGCAGCGGTCGAAGCCCTCCGTATCCGTCGAGAGGCGGCCGAGGCCGTGCGCGACAAGATCGCTGACAAGGACAAAGCGGTCGCCGACGCCCAGGCGAAGAATGCGGAGCTAGAAGGCAAGCTCGCGACGCTCTCGGAACAATATGAGACAACCCTGAATGAGCGCGTCGGTTCTCTGCGGGAAAACATGGAAAAGGCCAAGGACGACGCGGTCAACGCCGAGAAGGCTAAGGCCTTCGAGGAAAACGAAAAGCTATCCAATAAGGTGAACGAGCTTCAGCGCGCCCTTGAAAAGAAGACGAATGAGGAGCTTGGCGAAGGAGCCGAGATCAACTTGTTCGAGGCTCTGAAGAAGGAGTTTCCCGACGACCGGATTGAACGCGTCACGAAGGGTGCTCCGGGAGCTGATATCCTCCACAGCGTGATGCACAACGGCAGGGAATGCGGGACCATCATCTTCGACTCGAAGAACCACAAGGCGTTCCGCAACGCGCATGTGACAAAGCTGCTGGAAGACCAGCTTAAGGCAAAGGCCGAGCACGCAATTCTCTCCACATCCGCTTTCCCGGATGGAACGCGCCAGCTGCACATGCAGGATGGTGTGTTGCTCGCCAACCCTGCCCGAGTCGTGTCGGTTGTCACCCTCATCCGCCGGCACTTGCTGCAGGCCCATACCTTGCGCCTAAGCAGCGCAGATCGGGAGAGCAAGACAGCGGCTCTCTATGCGTTCATTACGTCGGAACGCTACACTCAGCTCCTTAGCCTCGTCGATGCGCATGCTGATGAACTATTGGCGCATCAGGTCAAGGAGCGGAAGTGGCACGATGCGGCCTGGAAGAAGGAAGGCGAACTGATCCGCTCGATTCAAAAGGCGCAAACCGAACTGTCCAACGAAATTAGTTGCATTATCGGCACGGCGCCAGACGACGATGTGAAAGCGGCTCCGCTTGTTTAAATAGCTTCCCCGGTGACCCTCCCTCGAAATGGTGGACACTTCTGATAAGCTCCTTTGGGAGGAGGAAGGCGTTTGATGGGCAAATCGCGTCGCCAATACGCGGATGAGTTCAAGCGGGAAGCGGTGCTTCTGTGGTGGAAGTCAAAGATGATTTGGTGCCTTGCTGGCCGAGATCCGTCGCGTCCAACTTTTTCGAGGTGCCCCTAATATATTGACGAAGATATGTATTGAAGGGCGCTTGATGGCGGCGGAAGTTTTGGCACTGGACGATTTGGCTCTTCGCATCGGCGCCGGGCAGCGGCTCATCGGCGCCGATCTCGGCGCCAAGACCATCGGCCTTGCGCTCTCCGACGTGGAGCGGCGGATCGCAACGCCGCTTATCACGATCCGGCGCACGAAATTTGCCAAGGACGCGGCGTGGCTCGTCGCGCTCATGGATGAATTTGACGCCGCGGCGCTCGTCATCGGCTTGCCGCTCAATATGGATGGATCGGAAGGTCCGAGCGCGCAGGCGGCCCGCGCCTTCGTGCGCAATTTTGGGCCGCTTTCGACGCGCCCTTGCGTCTTTTGGGACGAAAGGCTTTCGACCATGGCCGTCACCCGTTCGCTGATCGCGCAGGACGTCTCCCGTGCCAAGCGCGCGCGAGCCGTCGATAGGATGGCGGCGGCATTCATTCTCCAGGGAGCGCTCGACCGGCTGCGTGTCCTTGGCCCGGCCGGGTAAACAAACCAGCATTACGGATTCGCATCGGGTCCTCGCCGGGCATTGCCGCTGGGCGCATCCGCGTGCGCAGTGGTCCGAGATTGATGGCCATGACCCTGACACCGCGTAGGTCCGGGCGAGGCGTCCAGCGCCGCCTTGGCAATCGCATAAGGCCCCCAAAAAGGTTTTAGTTGCGCCCTGGCCTTGCCCTAACTTGCTTCCGCGAGAAGCGAAAGCTGGGCCTTGGTGTCGCCGCCGGTATCGGTGAGTTGGGTCGGATAATCGCCGGTGAAACAATGGTCGGTGTATTGCGGCCTGACCGGATCGCGGCCCTTCTCGCCCATCGCCCGGTAAATGCCGTCGACGGAAAGAAAGGCGAGCGAATCGCAACCGATATAGGCGCGCATTTCTTCGAGCGTGTGGGTCGCGGCGAGCAATTTATCGCGCTCCGGCGTATCGATCCCGTAATAGTCGGGATGGGTAATCGGCGGCGAGGAAATCCGAAAATGCACCTCGCGCGCGCCGGCCTCGCGCAACATGTGGACGATTTTCACGGAGGTTGTCCCGCGCACGATCGAATCGTCGATCAGCGCGATCCGTTTGCCCGCGACGGCCGCGCGATTGGCGCTGTGTTTCAAGCGCACGCCCAATTCCCGGACAGATTGGAAAGGCTGAATGAACGTGCGCCCGACGTAATGATTGCGGATAATGCCGAGTTCAAAAGGAATGCCGGACTGTTGCGCGAAGCCGAGTGCCGCCGGCACGCCGGAATCGGGGACCGGCACGACGACATCGGCTTCGACCGGCGCCTCTCGCGCGAGTTCCGCGCCCATCGCTTTGCGGACATTGTATACGAGCTTTCCGTGCACGATCGAATCAGGCCGGGCGAAATAAATGTATTCGAAAATGCAGGGGCGCACGGGCCGCGGCGGAAACGGCCGCAGGCTCTCGATCCCCTCGCCGGAAATAACGACGACCTCGCCATTCCCGATATCGCGCAGGAAACGCGCCCCGATGATGTCGAGCGCGCAGGTTTCCGACGCGAGAATGTAACGTCCGTCGAGTTCGCCAAGAACGAGCGGTCTGATTCCCAATGGATCGCGGGCGCCGATCAGCTTCTTGTTGCTGAGCGCGACCAGGGAATAAGCGCCCTCAATCGAGCGCAAAGCCTCGATGAACCGGTCGACGAGGTGCGGACGCCTGCTGCGAGCAACGAGGTGAAGGATAGCCTCGGTGTCGGAGGTCGATTGATAGATCGCGCCGCCTTGCACAAGATCGTGGCGCAGGGACAGTCCGTTGGTGAGATTGCCATTGTGTGCGATGGCGAAACCGCCCGCATTAAGTTCGGCGAAAAGCGGCTGGACATTGCGCAGAATGGTCTCGCCCGTCGTCGAATAACGCACATGCCCGATGGCCGACTCGCCGGGCAGGCGTTCGATCGCCGATGCCTTGGAGAAATGATCGCCGACAAGACCTAGCCGGCGCTCGGAATTAAATCGCTGGCCGTCGAAGGTTACGATGCCCGCCGCCTCCTGGCCGCGATGTTGCAAGGCATGCAGTCCAAGAACGGTGATGGCGGCCGCGTCGGGATGGGCGAAAATTCCGAAAATCCCGCATTCCTCACGCGGACGGTCGGCGTCGAGATCAAGATCGAGAGTGGGATCATGATCCCGCGAAAACGATCCTCGGCCAAAATTAAGGCTCTGCCCAACGTCCCCCGTTTCACTCATCAGCGGCTCCTAAAAGCTCAGGCGTGATCCGCGAAACCCGCGATAAGAAATCGCGCGAAGATTAAAGACCTTGGACCATTATCCGATTCTCGTTAATCGGAGCAGTGCAGGGGCACCGATGTCGTAAGACATACATAATTGACCTTGAGCCGAATGTCAGCCTCGAAGACATTGCAAAGATCACGCTTAGACGAGCCCGCGCTCCGGGGCAACGTCAAACCGGGAGGGTTTTCCCCAGGAATCAGTGGCGGCCAATTGCGCGCGCGGCTTCGCGTCCCGGCATGACGCCCTCGCCGCCCCAAAATGCTCCAGCGCCCGCGCTTACGTCCCTTTGCCAGAATCGGTTTTTTTTGGTTCCTGATCCGTGTCGGGCACCGTCTCCTCGCTGGCGCCGGCGGATTTCGGCTTCTTAAGTTTGTTCAAAAATCCCTCTACCTCGTCCGGCAGAGGCAGAACCGCGATGAGCTGGTCGCCGGTCGCCTGCAAAAGGGATCGCATGCGCGCGGTTTTAACCCATCCGGGCTGGGTTTGCGCGGGCACGAGCCAATTGAAGAACAGGAACGCGATGACGCACAGGAGCAGTCCGCGAACTGCGCCAAACAGAAAGCCGAGCGACCTGTCGAGCGGGCCGACCTTTGAGTCGAGAATCGCATCCGACAATTTGATGGTGATCAACCATACGATGATCAGGGTTACCAAGAAAACCGCCGCTGCGCCTAGTCCGCGCATGACGTTCTCGTTGAGATCGGCTTTGATATAAGTTTTGATATAAGGCACGACAAGAGGATGAAAATAGAAAGCGGCGACAGCCGCCGCGCCCCATGACGCAATGGCAAGAACCTCACGGGTAAGGCCGCGCAACATCGCCAGAAATGCGGAAATCAAAATGACGGCGATCAGGCCGAGATCGAGCCAGGGTAGCATCAGTTTGGCCTCTCCGCGATAAGCGCAATTACTGTTCGCGGCCGGCGGGCGCGAAGGTGGCAAAAGTCGCCGAACCTGATGGCTTTTCTCTTAATAATCGAATAATAATCGAAACAAAGCAAGGGCAATAGGTTCATCGCCGCGATTCCGCGCAGAATACTGCCATGGCATAATGTCCCGACGGGGCCGCGCGGCCAAACGCCGAGCGGCTTTATCGCGCCGGCGTTACATGCACCTTGCCGCCATTATCCTTATTGATCATTTCCTCGTCGCCGCACACCAGGACGCTGTCTCCGGCGTTCCAAAGCGCCGTGTCCAGAGTATCGTCCGGCTCAACTTCGTAGACGATGCCCGAGTCGAGAATAACGACGCTACCGCCGCGCGCAACGCCGCGGATCGTCTCTTCGTCGCAACCGCCTGCATGAACCGGGGTCGTAAACGCGACGGCGGCCAGCACCAGAAATTTTTTTTTCATCTCACCGTCTTAAATACGTCCGGCATCGCCCTCCAACCGGGTAAAATTTCAGCCGCGCTTCGCGGGCATGGCCGCCTTTTCCGGCTGCCCGTCCCCAGCCGCTATTCCGGCGACGAGGCTCGAAATATGGGCGCAACTTCGCACCGTGAATTCTCTCGTTGGGGCGTCGCCGTTCTCCGGCGGGCCCTGCGGTATCGTGGCACGGCAAAAGCCTAGTTTCGCGGCTTCCTTGAGCCGCGCCAGGCCATGCGCGACCGGCCGGATCGCCCCCGAAAGGGCAATCTCGCCAAAGAACACCGAATCGGCCGCGAGGCTCAACCCGCTCAAGGAGGAAACAAGCGCCGCCGCGGCGGCGAGATCGGCGGCCGGTTCGCCGACACGCAAGCCCCCCGCGACATTGAGATAGATGTCGTATTGCCCGAGCTTGACGCCGGCGTGCGCTTCGAGAACGGCGAGAACCGTGGCGAGCCGAGCATTGTCCCAGCCGACGACCGCGCGGCGCGGCGTGCCGAGCGGGCTCGGCGCGACTAGAGCCTGAATCTCGACGAGAAGCGGCCTCGTTCCCTCCATCCCGGCGAACACGGCCGCCCCGGGTGCCGTGGCATCCCGTGAAGACAGAAACAATGCGGAAGGGTTCCCGACCTCGGCGAGCCCGCGCCCAGTCATTTCGAAGACGCCAATCTCGTCGGTCGGACCGAAACGGTTTTTTACCGCGCGGAGTATGCGGAAGTTACGGCCGCCCTCGCCTTCGAAGGAGATTACCGCATCGACCATATGTTCGACGACGCGGGGGCCGGCGATTTGGCCGTCCTTGGTGACATGCCCGACAAGGATCACCGTCGCGCCGGTTGTCTTCGCGAAACGGATCAGCGCTTGCGCCGCGCCGCGCACCTGGCCGACCGTTCCCGGGGTCGATTCGATAAGTTCGGTCCACATCGTCTGAATGGAATCGATAACGACAAGGGACGGGCGCTTGCCATGGGAGAGCGTCGCGACAATATCCTCGACGCCCGTCTCTGCGGCGAGTTCGACCGGCGCCGCCGCGAGGCCAAGCCGCAGGGCGCGCAGGCGGACCTGATCGACCGCCTCCTCGCCGGAAATATAAACGACGCGGCGATCTCTCGCGGCGAGCGCGGCGCAGGCTTGAATGACCAGCGTCGATTTGCCGATGCCGGGTTCGCCGCCAAGTAAAACAACCGAGCCCGGCACGAAACCGCCGCCGGTTACCCGGTCGAGTTCGGCGATGCCCGTTGTCACGCGCGGGGCGGCTGGGGGATCTTTCTCGATCAGGCTCGAAAGGCCAAAAACGCGGCCTTTTCGCGACCCCTGAGTGGCCCTGGCGCCGATCCCCGATGCCGAGCTTTCTTCGGCGATGGTGTTCCACCCGCCGCAGGAGTCGCAGCGGCCTTGCCAGCGCTGGCTGACCGCGCCGCAATTTTGGCAAACGAAGGAAGCGTGAGATTTGGCCATCGCCGGTCCCTTGGATCGCTTTCTAGCGGGTGGCGTTCTCGCCGAGATTTTTTTAAATCAGGAATTTGGCGATAAGCCCGCAACGCGGGATACGCCAGCTAATGATGCTCCGGCAAGTATTCTTCCTCGGCGAGATTGGAAAACCGCGTCATCTCGGCCTCGAAAGCGAGTGTGAAGGACCCTGTTGGGCCGTGCCGCTGTTTGCCGATGATGATTTCGGCTTTGCCATGCGCCTTTTCCTGTTCGGCCCGCCACTTGACGAAAGGGTCGGTTCCCTCTTCGGGTTTCGTGTTGTTCAAATAATATTCCTTGCGGAAAACAAAGAGGACGACATCGGCATCTTGCTCGATCGAGCCGGATTCGCGCAAATCGGACAATTGCGGGCGCTTGTCTTCGCGGTTCTCGACCTGCCGCGACAATTGCGAGAGAGCGATTACCGGAACGTTCAAATCCTTGGCCAGGGCCTTGAGCCCGGTGGTGATCTCGGTCACTTCCTGCACGCGCGAGTCGCTTCGTGTTTTCGAGGCGCCAAGCAATTGCAGATAATCGATCACGAGGACATCGAGGCCGCGCTGACGTTTGAGCCGCCGTGCCCTCGCCGCCAGTTGCGCGATCGAAAGCCCGCCGCTCTGATCGATATAGAAGGGGACCCTCTCCATGTCTCGTGCCGCCTGGACGATGCGATGAAATTCCGGTTCTTTGACGTCGCCATGGCGGATTTTGTCGGAGGGAACCGCCGCCTGTTGGGCAATAATGCGGGTTGCCAATTGCTCGGCCGACATTTCGAGCGAGAAAAAGCCGACGATTCCGCCATTGACGGTTTCTTCGGCGCCATCGGGTTTGCGTTTGGATTCATGGGCGCGGGCGATATTGAAAGCGATGTTGGTCGCAAGCGCGGTCTTGCCCATGCCGGGACGTCCGGCGACGATTACAAGATCGGAACGTTGTAGTCCCCCCATATTCGCGTCGAGTTTGGTGAAGCCCGTAGCGATACCAGAGAGTTTTCCGTCGCGTTGATACGCCTTCCCCGCCATATCGACGGCAATCGTCAAGGCATCGGAAAAACGCTGAAAGCCGCCCTCGTAGCTGCCGGCCTCTGCAACGGAGTAGAGCTTGCGCTCGGCGTCCTCGATTTGTTCGCGCGGCGAGGAATCAACCGGCGCGTCATAGGCAGCGTTGACGATATCCTCGCCGATGAGGATGAGATTGCGGCGAAGAGCGAGGTCGTGGACGGTGCGGCCATAGTCCTCGGCGTTGATGATGGTGGTTGCTTCGGCCGCGAGGCGGGCGAGATATTGTGGAACCGTCATGCCGCCGGGAAGATCGTGTTCGCCGAGAAAAGTTTTTAGGGTGATCGGCGAAGCGAGTTTTCCCGCGCGGATTAACTGCGCGGCGACGTCGAAGATCCGCCGGTGAACTTCCTCGGAAAAATGCTCCGCCTTGAGGAAATCCGAGATCCGGTCGAAGGCGTCGTTGTTGACGAGGATCGCGCCAAGCAGCGCCTGTTCCGCTTCGATATTATGCGGCGCCAGCCGGAACGCGGGATCGGGTCCCGCGAGGCGGACTCTTTCGGCGAGATTTTCGATCGCTGGCATGTGAATTCCCGGCCGGCGCTGGCTTGCGGGGCGCCGAATCAGTTCGAGATGTGCTCTTCTTGTTGCATGCAGGTGCGACAAAAAGGAGGGAATTTTTGCACCGCCCGGAGCGGCTCCCGCTATCCACACGGCAAAGAAAATTCTTGGAAAAATGGCTGGACAAGGTGCGCTTTTGGGACAAGCAGACCACAAGCGGCACACTACAAACCCATCCGCTACGCTACTGCCAAAATGATTCCTAGCAACAAAATCCGGAGTCCACGGTCCGGAGCTTGGCGCACTGCGTGCGCTCCTCGATGATAGCTGCGCGAATCCGCGACAACGCTGCAAGCATGCGATCAAACGAGGCTCAGTTAGTGGCTATATGCGCAATTCCCGATTATGGCGAACTGGCCCAGAAACAACTGGCCCAGAAAGGCGCCGATTATAGTGATAGAAAAGCCGTTGATGCCGCACATAATATTGCGCTTGCTACGACAGCAGCCGCCGATGCCGCCCATTTGCGGGCCAACCGGTTTGATGATAGCTGTGGTTCCGGTTCAGGCTGTCTGAACAGGGTCCGCCTTAAGTCCAACCGCCGAGGAGTTCACGATATGCTTACGCTTGTCACCTACGTTACCTACGCGGCGAACACGAGCGTCCTCCCGGAGGACATGATCCCGGCAAATCAACGCTGGGATATAGTACCAGTGCCAGCTGGGGATCCTGACAAGGCGTCGGCGTCCATCACCGGCGACATCCTCCGGATCGTCGATCCAGACCCACCCCTCGGGCCCAGCGTGCGTCAATACGCCCGCTTTGACAAGTTAAACTCAATGGACAGCGCGATATTCGACATTAACTGCAAGGTTATTTCAATAACGCCTTTTGGTGGTGTTGGCACCCATGAGGTATTTGGTGTCGGGTTCGGATTTGACGACGATATGAAATCGCTTGAGGTCGGACTCTTCACGGACACGATTTTCCTGGGTCAGGGGGACGGCCGCCAGGCTACGGTCCCTTTCAATACCACCGATGGGTTCCACACCTACCGGATCGTCAAGAATGGGGACGTGAACATGCAGGTCTTCGCGGACGGTAAGCTACTCACCGATTTGACCATCCCTTACGGCGATTTGCCAGGTAGTGTTACCGGAAGCAAACAGGTTGTCTCCACCTCTAGTCAGGAGGCATCCGTGTGGGACATCGCCTATGTGAGCTACAGCATTTTTTCCCCTTAAGTCCTGTTTACGGCAAGTTGCAATCGCGTCCGGAAGGCCGTGAAGGAAAGTGGGACGCACATTGTATTGATGACAAACTGGCGGTGACAAGATAAAGAAGGGTCGAGGTGATCTCATCCCTCACCATCGGTCGTCTGATCGGCCGGTTGGAGACAGACAGCAAAAATGGTCGCGGTCAAAAGCCATGAAGCCGAGCGTTTCCTCGCCCGCCCGCCGCCGCATGTTTATTTGTACCTCGTCTTTGGAGCCGACGCCGGGCTTGTCACCGAGCGGGCGCGGAAAATTGTCTCGCGCGCGGTCGACGATCCGAAGGACCCTTTTCAATTCGTCCGGATCGGCGGCGACGAGCTTGCCGGTGATCCGGCGCGGCTCGCCGACGAGGTCAATACCATTCCACTGTTTGGCGGCCGGCGGGCGATTTCGATCGAGGCGCAAGGCAAGGCATTTGTTGCCGCGCTAGAGCCGGTTCTCGGGGCGCCGCCACGCGATTGCACGATCGTCATCGAAGCCGGCGCGTTGAAGAAGGACGCGCCCTTGCGGACACTTTGCGAACGCGAAAGAAACGCCGCGGCGATCCAATGCTATCCCGATTCCGCCAAGGACATCGCGCAATTAGTCGACGCCGAGGTTGCCGCGGCAGGCCTGTCGATCGCGCCGGAAGCCAAGGTATTTCTCGTTTCCCAGCTCGGCCAGGACCGGCTTTCGACGAGATCCGAACTTGAAAAGCTCATGCTTTACGCCCATGGCGCGGGCGAAATCACCCTCGATCATGTCGCAGCCATTGTCTGCGACGCATCGAACCTCATTGCCGGCGAGGCAGCGAACGCGGCCTTCGATGGGGACTTCGCGGCGCTCGATGCGCGCCTGCGTCATATCTTCGCCGGAGCCAGCGATTATCATGTGCTGCTCGCGGCGGCGTTGCGTCACGCGCTGGACCTCCATCGCGCCCGGCGCGACGCGGAGGAAGCTGCGGGGGCCCGCGAAGGCTTCGGTTTTACCGGCGCGGGGTTTAAGCAAAGGGAAGCATTCGAGCGGCATCTGCGCGCTTGGACGCGGCCAAGTCTCGGCCGGGCGATCAACACCCTTGCCGGGGCGGTTGCCAGCGCGCGGCTAGAGCCGAAACTTGGGCCATCGCTCGCCGCGTGGGCGCTCTGGACCATAGCGGAGACGGCCCGCAACAAGACCGCCGGGGCGTTGAGATCGGGGCTCGCGATGGACCTCACCTGACCGTCAGCACCGCCTTGCGCGCGAGACGCGGCAGCAGCCGGCGCAGATCGTCGAGGCGAAGCGCGATACAGCCCCCGGTCGGCGCGAAGTCCGGCGGCGCGCAATGCAGAAAGATCGCGCTGCCGCGATTTTTGCGGCGCGGATGGATATTGTAATCTAGGATAATTACAAAATCGTAGAGGCGGTCCGTGCGCCTTAGTTTTTCGTGGCTCGCCCGGCAAGGCAACACCACGCACCGGTTGTAGAGCGCGCTTTCAGGATCGTCGCACCAGCCATAGTTTGGCCCGGCCGGGCGCATGGGCGAAACCCAAGCTTTGCGCAAAACCCTGTCGGGCCGAAAAAAGCCGCCGAGTAGGCGTAAGGCTCCGCCCGGCGTCGCGCGATCGCCCTCCCGCTTGTCTTGCCTGATCCCCCCGCGCCCAATTGCGCAGCGAACCACAACGGGCCCGGCGTGAAACCGGCCAAGCGGGATTTCTTGCGATTGAGACTCGCGCGGCAAGCGTGTTGCCACCAGGCGGCTTAGGCCACGCTTGACCCCGTCTTGCCCGCGCGCAAATGATTTGGCCGGTTTTTTTTCAACGAATTTCATGCAAGTCTATGCTTCCATGCGATCGAATGCGATTCGCCGGTGCGATGGAACCGTTCCATTCTAGCGCATTTTCCTGCCGCGCGGCGAATGTAACCCGGTCGAAATTACTCCGGCTTTCGCGCAAAGTACGCGTTCTTGGGCCAGCCTCGCGCAGGAAAGCAAAGGAGTTTCGAGTAGAACCGCCGAAGTAATATGAAGGGAGGCGGCGCCGCGCGGCCGGAGGAACCAATTTCAATCCGTGCCGGTTTTGAATGCAAGGAAGCCCGCTTCATCAAGGACAGGTTCATGACCCCGGCTCTTAAGATCCTGATCGCCGACGACGACGCCGATTTGCGCGCGGCCTTGGCCGAGCAGCTAGCCTTGCACCAAGAATTCGTGGCCGTTCAGACGGATACGGCGCGAGGCGCTCTCGACACGGCGCGCGAACAGACGCCGGACCTTATCATCATGGATGTCGGTTTGCCGGATATGGATGGACGCGCGGCGGTCAGGCAATTGCGCGAGGAAGGATTCAATAACCCGGTGATCATGCTGACCGGGCATGATTCGGAAATCGACACGGTCGAGGGATTCGATGCCGGAGCTAATGATTATGTGACAAAGCCATTTCGCTTCGCCGAGCTGCTCGCGCGGATCCGCGCGCATTTGCGCCAGCATGAGTCGAGCGAAGAGGCGCTATTCCGGATCGGCCCTTATACGTTCCAGCCGGGCGCCAAACATCTGATCGGCGAAAAAGGCAATAAGCTCCGGCTGACGGAAAAGGAAACCGCTATTCTGCGGTTCCTCTACCGCGCCGGACAGTCGGTCATCTCCCGCGAAGTGTTGTTGCGCGAAGTCTGGGGCTATAACGCGAATGTCACAACGCATACGCTGGAAACGCATATTTACCGGCTGCGGCAAAAGATCGAACGCGATCCGACGAAGGCGCAGCTTCTCGTCACGGCGGCGGGCGGCTATAAGCTAATCCCTTGAAAGGCTTGCGGCCAGGGAAACGCCTGCATGGGATTGGAAGACGACACCGGCAAATTGGCGCGCATTCCTGCGTTTGCCGGGATCGAACAGGAAGCGCTGCGGCTGATCGCTTTTTCAGCCGAAACACGCATTCTGCGCGCCGGCGACGTGCTGTTTCGCCGCGACGAAATTTCCAATGACGGGTTCGTGGTGCTCGCCGGATCTATCGCGATGGATGCCTCCGGCGATGGCGCCGTCACGGCGCGGATCGTCCGGCCGCCCGGGCTCATCGGCGATCTCGCGCTGCTGACGCAAACGCGGCGTCCGGCGACGGCGATCGCGCGCGAACCCTCGACGGTTCTGCGGATTTCGCGGCAGCTTTTCCGTCGTGTCCTGCACGAGTTTCCCGACAGCGCGGAACGGCTGCGGCGATCCCTGGGCGCGAGACTCGTTCAGTTTACCGGCGAACTTGCCGCCGTGCGCCGCGGAAACCTTACCCCCGACGGCGACGAAAAAGCCGAATGACATAAACCCAAGGTTTCGTTACCGCCCTGGCGGTTTGAATGACTTGCTGAGTGCGCCGGCTGATTTAAACGCCTTCATGGCCTCCTTGGCGGTCATCGCGAGCGACGTCCTTAGGTCGGAAATCCCGCCGGACGCTGCCCCCGCGATCAGCGCGGAAGCCATGACTTCTTCGCTCGGCGCCTCGCTTATCGAGAGGAAATCGTACTCGCCGAATGTGAAATACAGGGCGAGGTGCTTCGCTCCCGCCTTCTCCATGAGGTCCGCGACGGCCTTTTCCCGGTTTTCGGGATTGGCCACCATGCCCTTGACCGCATCGGACGTGTACC
This sequence comes from Methylocella sp., assembly GCA_036513565.1. Taxonomy (GTDB): domain Bacteria; phylum Pseudomonadota; class Alphaproteobacteria; order Rhizobiales; family Beijerinckiaceae; genus Methylocapsa. The sequence goes on from DATBYR010000267.1 coordinate 15,676, forward strand.
GGCCCTGGGTGATATAGATTGCCATGAGTTCCTCCCCTTCCAGTTCATACTTTTTGCGGATTAGGCATACGTAAATAGTCGCCTTTCTCCGGTTTGGTAGAGCCGCGGAAACGAGATTGGTTCCTCCCGGTCGAAGAAGCAGATTTTGGTTATTTTGCTAGTTCGCCCCCAGGCAAACCGCTGCAACGACTCGCAGCGTAGTCAAATCATTGATTTCACTGGCGCGCCCGAGGGGAATCGAACCCCTGTAGGTAACCACGCACTACACGCAGTTTCCAAGATGTCCCACGCGAATCGAAACAAGTTTCTCCGGTGATCACCGCTGATCACGATCTACACTCTTCACAATACGATGAATTCAAAGGTGCGGATTCCAACGCGGTGCATGTTATCCGCTACTTGAAGTGTGACTCTATGATGCCCCGCCGGAATATCAGCGCTTTTGGCCAATAAACCTGACGCGCTGACATGAGCATGTTCAATTATCCGCTTTGTAATATCGACAGCAAGCCACCCATATGTAACGCGGAAAGATGTTAGATCAATAGTAGCGCCTTCTTTGGGACGGAAGTGAATACGAATCGTAAGCGGCGATTTTATGGGCTTGGTTTCGTCTGGTTGTTCTACTTCAATAACCGGTGCGCCAGGTTGAGTCGCGGCAATAGACTTTTTTATACTCCGGTCAATATGGTGCGATGCGCTGTCGCGCTCGAATTCTTCCTTGGTGATCAAGGCCCACGGGGCGGCACGACAAACAGTTGCATATAGGGCAAGCGGGCCAAAAATGAGGGTCCTTCGGTGCACTGGCGTTCTCCTGTGACCCGAGCGTTTCACCTCATGGGCTGCTGGAAGCCGCAGCGTTTCGTGGGCGATCCCAGCGCCTCTCATGCTGGCGTGGGCGATCCCAGCGCCTCTCATGCTGGCGCGGGCGACGCCCGCCGCAGGGCGATGAACAACAGATCTCGTGGAAAATCCGCCGCGGTACCATCGCTCCGGCCATCACCGTTTGATTATCCGGGAAAAGCGGATTGAATGCAACCCGAATCGAAACCACCGGCGCGCGGAAGGGCTGTTTAGCGCAACCATCCCAGGGCTATTCACGAGGCAGTCGGAAACTCGTGATTGGCGAAACATTGGCCACGCCGCGCATCTTAATTCATAAGGTATTGATTTCATTGGCGCGCCCAAGGGGAATCGAACCCCTGTTTTCGCCGTGAAAGGG
>DATBYR010000268.1:0-2225 GCA_036513565.1 Methylocella sp.
CTGCGCTTGAACAGCGCCTTGCGACGATCAAAGTACCCGTGGTTGAGGCGGTCGCGGCCTAGCGCTCCGGCATGGCTAAATCGGCTGTAAGAGTGATTCGTGGCAAAAGTGGCGAGCGATGAAATGCGATCTCTGCGAGGATTGCGGCTGGATCTGCGAGAAGCATCCCGATCGACCTTGGGAAGGTGAGCACGCCTGCCCTTGCCGTGGCGCCGGCGCTCCTTGTCCACAGTGCAATGCGAGCAACGATCGTTCAGCGCCGCGAATGCCGAAAAGCTTTAAAACCGAGTTCGACAAAAAGGGCAGGCGTCATTAGCGGCCGGGGCTGGAAACGCAAATTCGAGGATCCCAATCCCGTTGCCCCGCGGTCGTCAGCTTGTCACCCTCGAGGATGCTGCCCGATATATCCAGAAGCTCCCGAAGGCCGAACAGCAGATCGAGGAGTGGCAGACTGCCGTTGAAGCCTTGATCCTGGTCGCCGAAAGCAACGGCGGCCCGACGATGCTCGCGCGCATCGGCGTTATGCGGGCGCTTAACCGACACGTCGAGCGGGTTTTCAATCCAGACCGCAAGGACCATCATTGGGGAAAGCGTAAACTGAAGCGAGACATCTGATGGGCATTTACGACGGCGCCGAGTGGACCGAAATGGACATCGAGGATCTCAAGGCCGCGATCGAAGCCGGCCGCTCGATCGAGGAAGCCGCTGAATTTCTGTGCCGTGCGGGTAGCATCGATGACGTCGCGCGGAAATGCGAAGAGCTGGGATCAAGGCCGAAGGCAAAATGAGCTCGTAGGCTGCGGACCTTTAAAGGACCGCGCGCGTTAAGGCCTTGGAGACCGGGGGCGACAAACCCGGAGTTTCAGCTATGAGCAGTATCCCTCTCGACCTTCAAAGAAGGTTCGAGCAGCGGTGGGCCGCCGGATATTTCTCGCCGGTTGCATCAGCCGCGCCCCCAAAGTTTCGCCTCGAAAGGCCGCGTCAACAGCTTGCGGTGCCCGCAAAAGCAAAAGAAAAACCCGACGGCGTGAACCTGCGGGCCAATAGGCGAGGCCGCACCCGCGTTTGTTCTCCCCCGCGGGGCATTCACGCGCCGTAAGCGGATTTTGGCCTTTCGAGCCAGGGAGGGCGATGAGCAAATGAGCGAAACTAATATGCTCGAGCCGACGCCAGAGCTACCGGATGATACGCAGCTCGACAACGTCGAATTGCCGGCGCGAATTCGCAACGTGTTGACGGCGGCGAAGACCGTCGGCGAGGTGCGTGAGATTTCGGACGAAACGTTGCTGAGCTTCCAAGATCTTGGAACGGCCTCTGTCGCGCATCTTCGCGAGACATTGGGCCTGCCGTCATCCGATGGCGTCCGACCGCTGTAAGACGAAAGCTTGTGGGGGCCTTCGCGCCGGGCTTTCCGCGTAACATTATCGGCGGCGGGCGAAAGCCACACCAAATAGAAACGCGATCAACAGTGAGCCGAGAGGCGCCTCGCGAGCGATGTTACTTAAGATGCTCAACGGCATGCCGGGTTTCCGGCCAGCGTCGATCGCATCGCCGACACGCTGCGCCGTGTCTTTCACTGCTTCTGATACTTTTTCCATGGTGGGCTTGGGCTCCGGGACCGGATCAAGGCCCTCGTAGACGAATGGGGGTGGCGGAACGTCGTCGCTCATCGCTGAATCCTCCGGTCGATTGCAGCCCTAATCGATAAGGCGGTGAATTGCGAATTAGATCGCGCCAATTGGCTTCGACACAGCAGAATGAAGGCGATCGGTGGACTCGCGGCGGACGGGAAGCTGAAGGACTGTTGCTCGCTGGCCACCAGTGAGCTGCGTCACCAGCACCCTTCTTCCATCCGGGAATTCAATTGCGTCGTGGTGCCGATCGCGGAGGTGCGGGTCTATGGTACAAAATTGCGCGACGCGGAAGCCGGCGCTCTTCGACCAAATCCACCGGTGATAGAATTTAACGTCTTCTTCGAAGGCCAATTCGGTACCAGGGAGGAGGCACACGGCTACCTCCCGATTGTCTTGGGCGGCGAAGCCGCTCGTCGATGAGTTTCGAAAGCTGCTCGTGATGAGTTTCTCGCCCACTTCGGCGGGGCGAGACTGTACGGCGTGCATGCTGTAGTCACACATCGGAAGCTCCTGTCCCGCGGCAACGCGTCCGCACCGGGATTGGCCGGAGCGTTGACCGGTTCAAAATCCGAACGTCGAGCAAGTCATCTC
>DATBYR010000269.1:0-10203 GCA_036513565.1 Methylocella sp.
GTTTCGCAGGATGTCGACGGCGGCCCGTTCCGGATCAACAATCTGCCGATTTTGTCCGGCCAGGGCAACGCCAGCATCGTTGTCCGGGATTCTTCCGGCCGCGAGGTCACCACCACCTTGCCGTTCTCGGTCTCAAACAAGCTGCTCCGCGGCGGATTATATGATTTCTCGGTGGAGGCCGGTTTCCCGCGCCTGTTTTATGGCGTGCGCTCCGATGATTATGCTGGCGAGCCCGCCGGCTCGGCAAGCCTGCGCTACGGCTTTTCTGATCACCTCACGCTGGAGGCCCACACGGAGGCAACAAACGGCCTCGCTAATGGCGGCATCGGCGCGAGCCTCGGCATGGACGGCGTCGGCGTCGCCAGCGCGGCTTTTGCAGGGAGCGTGAATGGCGGAAATGCGGGGGGGCTGGCCTACGCCGGCTTCGATACCAGCCTTTTTGGTTTCTCGCTCTCGGCTTCGACCTTGCGCACGATTGAACGCTACAATGACCTCGCATCGATGACTGCAAGGCCATTGGGGATCTTTCCGGTGACGGCGCTTTCGCCTTCCGCCTTCACACCCGGCTGGTTTCTCCAGAATTCTCTTTCGCCTCTGCGGCCGCCAAGAATTGAGGATCAATTGTCGGCGGGCTTCCCTCTTCCGGGAGTGGGAGGCTCCCTCAACTTCGGCTTTGTTCACGAAGTAGACCCGTTCGGCAATCGGATAAAACTCCTCGACGTCACCTATTCGCGGCAATTGTTCGCCGGCGCGTCGTTCTTCGCGACGGGTTTTGCCGGTATCGACGGCCGCCGGAATGCCGGTATCTCGCTTGGCCTCTCGATTCCCCTCGGTGGCGGTGTGACGGCATCGAGCGGCGTGTCGCGTGACCGCTCCGGTCTTGCCGTTGCCAGCGACATCGATAAGCCCCTGGGCCAGGAGCCCGGAAGTTTCGGATGGCGGCTGTCGGATTTGGAAGGCGAAGCGAGGCTTCGCCAGGCGAGCGCCGCCTATCGCGGCGATTACGGCAAGGTCGAGGCGACAGCGATCCAATCGCAATCGGGCTTTGCCGGAACGATTTCGCAGGAAGGCGCGGTAGTCGTGGCCGGCGGCGGCGCATTTATTGCCAACCGCATCGATGACGCCTTCGCGATTGTCGATGCCGGGGCGCCAGGCCTCGAGGTGTCTTTCGAAAACCGGCCGGTCGCCCGCACGGATTCGAGCGGCAAGGCAATCGTGCCGACGCTGAACGCCTACCAGCCGAACAAAATATCCATCGATCCGCGCGATTTGCCGCTCAACGCGTCGATCGCCACGACCCAGGAACTACTGGCGCCGCCGGACCGTAGCGGCGTGCTGGTCGATTTCGGAATCAGGACCGATGTCCGGTCGGCCATCGTCATCCTCGATGCAGCGAACGGCCAACCGCTCCAGGCGGGCGTGCGCGGCAAGACCGCGAGCGGACGCGGTTTCGTTGTCGGCTACGACGGGCGCGCCTTCCTCGAAGGGCTCGACGCTAACAACATCGCCATCGTGGAGCTTGCGAGCGGGGAATGCCGGGCGGAATTCGCTTATGCGCCGCAGGGCGACAGCCAGGTCTTGATCGGACCGGTGGTTTGCAAATGAAGATGTTTTCCCATTCGATCATTGCCGCGATCGCAGGAGTTTTTTCGTGCGGTTGCGCGCATTCGCAAAGTTGTACCTTGTCTGTCACCAATGTGGCGTTCGGGTCCGTCGATGTGACCGCCAATGCCGCTGTCGACACGACCGCGACCTTCTCGATCAATTGCGGCGTTTTCCTGCTGGGGGGGAGTGTCTGCCTCAATCTCGGCGCCGGAGGCGGAGGCGCCACCAACGCCGCTAACCGTTTTATGAAATCGGGGGCGAACACACTGACCTACGGCTTGTTCACGGATGCGGCGCGAAGCACTGCCTGGGGCTCCAATCTCTGGGCTGGCGCCGGGGCCCCAAGCGTCGTTATCAATTTCGGTATCCTAGGAGGGGGCAGCGCGTCTCGCACCATCTTTGGCCGTGTCTTTTCCGGCCAGCAGACCGTCCCGGCGGGGTCCTATCTCAGCGCCTTCAGCGGGATGGATGCCAGCATCACCGTGAATTGCGGGGGGCCGGCCACCACGACGACCTTCAACGTAACCGCCACTGTGCCCACCACTTGCACCGTCGCGACCAATAATCTCAATTTCGGAACGGCGGGAGTGCTTACCGCCAACACGGACGCGACCACGACGGTCGCACCCGACTGCACCAATGGCGCTCCTTATAACATCGGCCTCGACGGCGGTCTCTCCGGGGCCACAAATCCGACCCAGCGCAAGATGAAAAAAGCGGCGGAGTTCGTGCTGTATGGGCTCTACCGCGATGCAGCCCGGAGCCTTCCCTTCGGCAATACCATCGGCACCGATACGTTGGCCGGCACCGGCACGGGTCTCGCCCAGTCTGTGACGGTCTATGGCCGGATCGCGCCGCAGGCAACACCCTCGCCGGGGACGTATAACGACACGATCGTGGTGACCCTCACCTATTAAGGCGGCCGGCTTCGATGACATGTAGTAAGGCTTGATCTCCGCGCGCGCAAAACCCGCCACGATTTCTCGTGCCTGCCGGAAATGATCTTCGGATGCAACCGTCCATTCGAACAAGCGATCCGTCGCCACATCCTCGAGCAGACCGAAGTTTTCCGACGGAATTCTGACCGACGCGGGCTGAGCGTAGATCGCGCCATGCAGGCGCACGAGCTGCGCGACAAGAAGCTCCCCGCACCAAGTCGTTTCGCCGAAGCAAAAATCTATTCCTCTTCCTTGGAGAAATCGATCTACGCGTCGAGCCACCTCGGCGGCGTAAGCCAAGCCAAGTCGCCACGAGCGCCGATTGAGCTCCCGGTCCATGATGATCATCTCGTTGATCGACAGGCCGCCGGCGCGCTCAATGCGCGCCAAGGGATTGAGGTCGTTGGCAGATGGCGCGCGACCTTGCGTCCACTCCGGCCCCGCTTCCGAGAGATCTAGAATGTCATCTGGCGAAGCTCCGGCCTCGCGTCGCGCGACATTCGCCCACCGCGCCGACGTCGCGATCCACGACACGCGCACGCCCGCCTTGCCTAAACGCGCAGCGGTCGCAGCATAAAAATGCGTTTTGATCTGATTGGTGAAAAAGGCGACATGACCTCTGTGTTTCTCGCCGGCCCGCATCACGCGCGCAGTCCCGAAACCGCTTCGATCACGCGTGCTTGATCTGAATCCGACATCCCTGGATAGATGGGAAGGGTCAGAATGCGTTCGGACATCCGTTCGGCAATCGGGCACAATCCGCGGCTGTAACCGAATCTCTCGCGGTAGTAGCTCATGAGATGCACGGGGCCATAGTGAACGTTGACCCCAATTCCGGCGGTGCGCAATCGATTCAATGCCTCGGCGCGATCAAAACCCAATTCTTCGACATCGAGCTCGACCACATAAAGGTGATAGGCGTGCGCGCGATCTGGCTTCGCCATTAGCGGCCGAACAAAAGGAACCGAGGCGAAAGCGTTGCCATAGGCCGAAGCGATCTCCTGGCGCCTCGACACCCATGCCGCGAGACGCGACAATTGCGCAAGCCCGAGCGCGCATTGAATGTCGCTTAAGCGATAATTATAACCGAGTTCCAGCATGTCGTATGCGAAGGCGCCGCGCTCGGCGCGTTGGCGATGGTCGCTGTCAATGCCGTGATTGCGAAAGCGCCGCATGGCGTCCGCAAAACTCTCATTGTCGGTGACGGCCATACCGCCCTCGGCGGTAGTCAGATGCTTGACTGGATGAAACGAAAAAGCGGAGATATCCGCCAAAGTTCCGACCGCCCTGCCCTTGTAGGAACCGCCCGGCGAATGACACGCGTCGGCGACGCGCGCGACGCCATGTTTCTTGGCGAGCGCATCGATCTCATCCCAATCGGCCGGTTGGCCGGCGTAATCGACGACGACGATCGCCTCCGTCCGCTCGGTAATTCGCGCAGCGACGCTGGCTGGATCAATTAACAGGGTCTGCGGATCGACGTCCGCGAACACTGGTGTTGCCCCTTCATAAGCCGCGCAATTCGCCGATGCGACGAACGTGATGGCCGGAACCATCACCTCGTCTCCCGTCCCAATCTTCAGCGCCCGAATGGCGGCGTGGAGCGCAGCGGTGCCACTATTGACCGCGACCCCACATCGCGCGCCACAAAACGCCGCAAAAGCCAACTCGAAAGCGTCGACTTGCGGGCCCGTAGTCAGCCAGCCGGAATTCAGGGCCGCAACGACGGCTGCAACATCCTCGTCCTCGATGGTTTGACAGCCATAAGGAATCGTATCCATCAAACAGCTTCCACATCGAGCGTAGCGATCATCCGCCGCAGTTCATCCGGATCGACCCATTGCGTATTGGTGTTCGAGGCATAGCGGAAATCTGATCCGACCGGCTCACCTTGTCCATAGCGGGCCGCCACGTCGGAGCGCTCCGTCGGCAAAATGACGTAGCGATCGCCGATATCGTAGCAGCTGCGCGAATCATCCTCGGTGATCAACACTTCGTGCAGCTTCTCGCCAGGGCGAATGCCGACGATCTTATGCGGCAGGTTGGACGCCAACGTTGATGCAAGGTCCGTGATCTTCATGCTGGGGATTTTTGGTACGAACAACTCGCCCCCTTGCATCAAGGCGAGACCCGTTAGGACAAAATTCACGCTTTCGTCGAGGGTAATCCAAAACCGCGTCATCCGCTTGTCGTGATCGGCAAATGACCGGTGTTCTGCGCTAGGAGACGCTTGAAAAACGGGATGACGGAGCCGCGTGAACCGACGACGTTTCCATAGCGCACCGCTGCGAAACGCGCGCCGTTTTGGCCGGACAGATTATTCGACGCGATGAATATCTTTTCCGACGCGAGTTTCGTCGCCCCATAGAGATTGATCGGATTGCATGCTTTGTCAGTCGAGAGCGCGATGACCTTTTTCACTTTGGTGCGCAGAGCCGCGAAAACGACGTTCTGAGCGCCATCGACATTGGTCATGACGCATTCCATTGGATTATATTCGGCGATCGGAACATGCTTCAGCGCCGCCGCGTGAATGACAATATCGACGTCGCGCATAGCGACTTCGAGCCGGCTGCGATCGCGGACGTCGCCAATAAAAAACCGAATGCGCGGATCAGAGATGTTTTGGGCCATCTCACACTGCTTGAATTCGTCGCGCGAGAAGACGATGACCTTGCGAGGATTGAAATCCTTCAAAAGCCGCTGCGTGACCCTCTTGCCAAAAGACCCCGTCCCGCCCGTGATGAGCACGATTTTATTTTCGATTTCCTTGGCGGCCGTCTGGGAATGACTCACTCTTGAGGACCCTTGCCCTTATCGGTTCAACTTAGATTCCGCATGAAATAGTAAACGAATCATTCCGGCCAAACAACTCGAATTCATTGACGTTTAGCGCGTCGCGAGGCAATGTCATCTTGCAATATTATGTGGCTTTCTCGACGTCGCCCAATGGCCGGCGCGGCCTTAAAGAAGCATGAATTCACGGAGGAAAACTCCCACGAATCGGCGCTCTCCGGAGCCGTTCGCGCAAAGTGAGGTGACGCCAATAAGCGACGACTTGCGTCAAAAAACCTGCTTGCTAATTTATTCAACGCCGATATTCCAGGAAACGGCGGCGATCCAAGGCTTGGATTGCAAATCCGATGCAGAATGATGATGCGAAGGAAATGATCGACGAGACGCCCAATCGCTTTCCCCGCGGCAAAGGGCCGTTCATCGCAGTCTCGGCATATTGCGCGGCCGTGGCGGCGCTCGCTGGCTTCGTCGCTTTCGCGGGTCTACGTCCGCTCGATCCGCCGCCTCCCTCTGACAAATCGATCGCCGCAGGCTCCATTGCCTGTCCAGGATCACTCGCCCTCGCGGAGCCCGATCGGCTGCAAGAACAGATCGAAGAGAGTCGCAGAGCTGCGGCGGTTAAACTGGAAAAGGCGAACTCCAATGAGGCCAAAGTTATCTTCACCGGACTTCAGACTCAAATCTGTCGTCTCATCCTGCAAAATCCAATGCGCGGACTGGCGTGGGCAGAACTCCTTCCCACCTCGCCCGATCTCTCGCGCATCCCAACCCTTCGCGCGTCATTCTATGGCGTATCATATAACTTCGCTCGGCTCGAGCCGGCTGCCACATATTGGCGCGTGGTTTTCGGATCGAAGCGATGGAACGTTCACATGCCCGACGAGCGCCAACGTCTCCTTTCGGATGCGAGAACGCTCGCCCAAATCCCCTTCGGCAATGAATATATTTTGCAACTGGCCCTCCTTGGCGCAACCGGGGGACCTAGTCTGACCGCCGCTTACAGGGACATAGTCGCGGAACTCGCGCCTCAATGGCTCGAACAAACCTACGATCCTTACGCGCGAAACGCCAGCGGGCAAACGAAATGAGCGCCGGCGCCGACGTCGATCGCCAACGCTCGCCGCGCGCGATCGATCGTCCTTTTGCCACGTTTCTCCATAGAGCGTTTCTTCTGCTGCTTGCAATTGTTCCTTTTTGGTATGGCGGCGTTGGCCACGTGCCTTTGGCGTTGGCCGCTACAGTCGTCGTCATTCTGGCGGTCGCGCTGACCGTTGTCACGACGCGAGACGCGGATTTTCCAATTTCTTTACGCGTAATCGCTTTGCCGGCCCTCGGACTGTCGGCGGTCGTCGCCTGGGCGGTCTTCCAAGCGCTCGCGCCGGCCAGAATCGCCGCCAATCCCGCTTGGCGCCTTGCCGCCGACACTCTGCGCATAGACATTGTCGGCCGCGTCAGCGTCGCGCCCGTGCAAACCCTTGTCTCGGCGACGCAACTCGCCGCATCTGGCCTGTTTTTCTGGCTGGCCTTGCAATTTGGACGCGACGGCAATCGTGCCGCCTCCGGGTTGCTAGCCATCGGTCTGGCGGCGACCTTTTATGCGAGCTGGGGCATCCTCGACCACTCGCTCGGTTGGAACCATGTTCTAGTCGAAGAAAAAGACAAATACGCGCTTTACAATTTGCATGGCTACGTGATCGGCACGTTCCGCAACCGCGATCATTTCGCGGCCTATTGCACGATTGGCCTCTTCTGCGCCGTCTCGCTGATGTTGCGCGACGGCAGCAGCTTGCTCGAAAAAGCCGCACTCGGCTGCGTCGAGACCGTCTACGTGCTTCGTCTCGAAGCCATGGCGATCGCCGCGACGATTCTCGTTTGCGCGATCTGGTTGACGCGTTCTCGAGCGGTCATCGGCCTGACGATCGCCGTCGGACTGTTGTTCGTTGCAATCGCAACATGGCGCGCGACGCGAACCAAATCGCGAGCCGGCGCATACAGCCGTGGGGCTATTGCCTTTGGATTGATACTCGTCGCAGTTGCGTTTATCCTCGAAGACCCCTTGGCGGTCCAACGCATCAGCGCGTTGGGCGAAGCAGGAAAGGAAAAATGGGCTCTCTACCGCATCATAGCGCGAGCAATCATGGATTATCCGTTCACCGGCGTCGGATTTGGAGCGTTCGCCGACGCCTTTCCGGTCCATCGCACGGCCGAAATCGGCTATGGCGGGTTTTGGAACGCCGCGCACAACATTTACCTCGAGGCGATTTTCGGGCTCGGAATTCCGGCGGCCATCATTTTGTTCCTGGCGGTAGGCTGGTGCTTGTGGCGCACGCTGTCGGGCGCTTTGAAACGCCGCCGTGACGCCGCGGTGCCAATCGCCGCGAGCGCGGGGACGCTGACCGTGCTATCGCATGGCGTCGTCGACTTCTCGATACAGACGCCGGCCGTCGCGTTCACGCTCGCGGCCTTGCTCGGATATGGCTGCGCAATCATGGACTAACGAAGAGCGCCGCCGCTGGAGCCGCCCGATTGCTCCACGATCTCTTGACTGAGGCGTGCGGTGTCTGGTTCGGCGTTAAATCGCAAGCGCGGGCGCGGATGCCGGTTGTCAGAAGGCGACGGCAGAGATACCTCCGTCCAGGCGGAAAAACGCGGCTGATCGATCTGCGAGACGCTATGAGAGTGCTTTTCCTCACGGAGGCGGCGGCGCACATAGGGGGCGGGCATCTCATACGCTGCTTAACGCTTGCCGGCGAACTCGCGCGCGGCGGCGCGGATGTCCGCTTCGCGGTCAACAAAGACGCGCCGCGTTTCGCGCCGGCCCTGGAACGCGCCGGCTTTGCCTTCACAACCGTTCGCGCGCTGTCGGACGCCGCGGAAATCGCGGCGCGACAAGGCGGCATCGATACAGTCGTCTGCGATTCGTATAAGTTCGACGCGGAACGCGAACACTCGTTGCGAACGATAGCGGCCAAAATCGTCGTCATCGACGATCTCGCCAATCGACCGCATAATTGCGACCTGCTGATCGATGCGACGTTCGGCCGCGTGGCGCTAGACTATCGTGACCTGGTTTCCCCAGAAACGGTCATTCTCGCCGGCGCGCGCTATGCTCTGTTGCGCCCCGACTTCACCGCGCTGCGCGACGAGTCGCTCGCGCGGAAGGCGGCGGGCGGGGGCGTTAAGCGATTATTGGTTTCGCTCGGACTGACCGACATCGGCGGGATCACCGCGCGCGTCGTTGCGGCATTGCTGGAAGCAAAACTGAAAGCTCAAATCGACGTGGTGATTGGACCCAGGGTGCAGAGCCGGGCGGTGCTGGAGGCGATGGCGGCTCGCGATTCGCGCGTGGAGCTACATATCGACCCGCCGAACATCGCCCGCCTCATGACAAACGCGGATATAGCGATCGGCGCGGGCGGCACGACGAGTTGGGAGCGCTGTTGTCTTGGATTGCCGACAGTGCTCGTCGTTCTAGCGGATAATCAGCGCCTTATCGGCGAAAAACTGGGGAGGGCCGGCGCTGTACGACCGATCGCCGGCGTTACCGACGCTCATCTCGTCGAAGTCACACACACCATCATCGAGCTATCAAACGACCAGAACGCTCGGGGAAAGATGATCCGCGCGGCGGCAACTATCATCGACGGCCGCAGCGCAGGACATGCGACAGAGGCAATCTACGCGCTCATGAAACAAGATACGCCCGCGGACGTTCGAGAATGAAGTTGATTCTCCGTAAGGCAACGGCCGACGACAGCCGCGATGTCTGGCTTTGGCGCAACGACGAAGCGACGCGCCGAAATTCCCGCACGACGGACTTCATCACCTGGGAGCGTCATGACGTATGGTATCAAGCCATGCTGAAAAATCGCGACATTCAAATCCTTATTGCTCTCGACGCGGGCGTCAGCAATGGCATGATTCGTTTCGATCAAATCGAGACGAATCTGTTTGGCGCAAATATCGCCGTGGCGCCGTTGGCGCAGGGCCGCGGGGTTGGTCGCGCTATCTTGCGTTCGGGATGTGATTGGCTCATGCGAGAACATCCAGATGCAACCATTCTTGCAGAGGTTCGAATCGAAAATCTCGCCTCACAACGCATCTTTGAAGCAAATAGCTTCCATCGCGATCCGGCTCGACGGCAATTGGAATTTCATGTGTATGTGAGGGCGCCAGGGGATTGCCACTGACCGATCAAAAAATAGCAGAAAGTGAGAGCCATGTTCGAGCCCGAAATCTCGATCGCCGGCCGCAAAATAGGCCCGTTGCATCCGCCCTATATCATTTGCGAACTCTCCGCCAACCACAACGGCAGCCTGGAACGCGCGATCAAGATGATCGAGGTCGCAGCGGAAACAGACGCGGACGCAATCAAGATTCAGACCTACACCGCCGATACTCTGACCATCGATTGCGGTCGGCCGGAATTTCAAATCAAGGGCGGGCTTTGGGATGGTTACACCCTCCACAAGCTCTACCGGGAAGCATCTACGCCCTACGAGTGGCACCCCGCTCTGTTCGAACGCGCGCGCGACCTCGGGGTGACCATTTTTTCGACGCCCTTCGACGACTCCGCCGTGGAATTGCTCGCAGGTCTAAACGCGCCAGCCTACAAAATCGCGTCCTTCGAGGCGATCGATCTTCCGCTCATCACGCGCGCTGCGCGAGAAGGCAAGCCGATGATTATCTCTACGGGCATGGCGGGGCTCGGCGAGATCGAAAGCGCGGTAAAGCGCGCGCGCGAGGGCGGCGCCGACGGCGTCGCCCTTCTCCACTGCACCAGCGCCTATCCGGCGCCGATCGAAGCCGCCAATGTGCGCACGGTTCCGCATCTCGCCGCTGCATTCGGCGTCGTAAGCGGGTT
>DATBYR010000270.1:0-3864 GCA_036513565.1 Methylocella sp.
CGAGATTGGCCTCGCTGGAGTCCTTACCTAGAGCCAATTCAGCCAATTGCAACTCCCTATGTAACGTCCTGGCCCGGCGGTGCAAGCTCAAGGCTTGCTTCAAAACTTCGTCGGCGTCGGCGTCGGCGGCTCCAGCTTTGGCATACCAGTGCGAGGCATGCGCCGCCATTCCGTCGAGCTGTTGCAGGATTGGCCCAAAACCCTGGCCCTCAATGGCGGCGCGAAGGCATGCCGAGTCTGGGCTTGGCTTGTCAAGCGGGGCTGCAGCCGCCGAGGAAGCCGAAAAATCAATGAGCGCCTTGCGCAAATCGTCCACTTTGTCGTTTGAAAACGCGATCTCGGCCAGGTCCTCGATATGCTTGCCAATCAACCCCGGATGATTGAGAAGAAGCAACAGAATCAGCCCTTCGCGCGGCGGAATGCTAGGCTTTCCGGGGCGAAACAGGGGGGATATCGCAAGGTTCTGACTGACCTCAGGCGGCGACGTTAAATCCGTTTTGGTCTCGTAATTGGGTTTCGGACCGCCTCCCAGCGCTTTCTTAGGTGCTTTCGCACCGGAGCCATAGCCGCCAAGTCGAAACCGATATAACCAATCCTTGAAGTAATCCTGATACTGGCGCTGAAGCGTCCTATCCCTGATCCCGCTAGCGATCTCCTCGAGCCGCCGCTTGAGCCTGGCGCGGCGTTCCGGCGTGGCGAAGCTTTTGTTTTCGGTTTCCCGCTTCCAAATGAGCTCAGCGAGCGGCAGTGCCCGCGAGAGCAGCTGCGAAACCGCCTCGCGCCCACTGGTGCGGACGAGGTCATCCGGGTCCTCCCCTTCGGGCAAACGCGCGAAGCCGAGCGAGCGGCCGGGCCCGATCAAGGGCAGCGCCATGTCGATCGCCCGGTAGGCCGCCTTGCGTCCGGCCCTATCCCCGTCGAAGCAAAGGATCGGCTCTTCCGCCATTTTCCACAAAAGCTCGCATTGATCTGGCGTCAAAGCGGTCCCGAGAGGCGCCACCGTGGCGTCGAAACCCGCCGATGTCATCGCGATAACATCGACATAGCCTTCGACGACAATGAGTTGTCCGCTCGATTGCGCGGCTTTTCGCGCGTTGTGATGATTGTAAAGGATGGCGCCTTTATGGAAGAGCGCGGTCTCCGGCGAATTCAGATATTTCGCCGGGGCGTCGGGGCTGAGCGCGCGGCCGCCGAATGCGATGACCCGCCCCCTGGAATCGTGGATCGGAAACATGATCCGGTCCCGGAAACGATCGTAGGGAACCGCTATATCCTCGCCATGGATCAAAAGCCCGGCCTCGATCATCGTTGGCACCGGTAGTCCCGCGCCGGCTAGATGGTCCCGCAAGGCGTATTTTTCGGGCAAGGCGTAGCCCAGGCCAAACCGGCCTTGCATCTCCGGGTCAATCCCGCGTCCGGCAAGATATGCGCGGGCCGCCCCTCCTTCCCGGCCGGCAAGCCGCGCGGAAAAATAGGACGCCGCACGCGCCAACACCTCATGCAGGCTCGCGCGGGCCTTTTCTTCTGCCTCCGCCTCGGGCGAGGCTTGCGGCAGGGCAAGCCCGGCGTCACGGGCGAGACGCTCGACCGCGTCGGCGAACGAAAGCCCTTCGGTCTCCATCACAAAATCAAAAATATTGCCGTTTTTGCCGGCGGAAAAGTCGAACCAGGCCATTTTCTGGTCGTTCACAAAGAAGGACGGCGTTTTTTCCGCGTTGAAGGGCGAAAGCCCTTTCCATTCGCGCCCCGCCCGCACCAATTTGACGCGCCCGCGCACGACCTCCGAGACGGGAAGCCTGGCTCTGATCTCATCGAGAAAGGACGGCGGAAATCGCATGGGCGCTCTTAGAGCATGTCCCGAAAAAGTTGCTCAACTTTTTCGATCAGGACATGCTCCAACTCTTTGATATTGAGCTGCGTCCTTATCGATCAAATGATTCCATTTGATCGGGACGCGCTCTAGAGGCCCAATGTGCGGATTCGGCGCGCCTCGTAAAGGCCTATCGCGCTTGTCCCCCTTTTTCACAAAGGGAAACTCAGTGCTTTTATTTCTTGGCGAGGGAGGATGGACGGCGTCAGTGGAATCAGGCGGGCCGGCTGGAGGTGGCGGTTGGACCTCCTCGATTTCGGCCACCCAACGGCACTTCGTGAATTGATCGCCATTCCGCAAGGCCTGAACCAGCGCTAGTCGATGGATTCCTCAGCGACACGCTGACCGACGGCGGGCGCTTCCGCATTTTCGCGATTCGACGCCCGCGTTCCAAGAGCGCGCTTACGCCCGCCGCGGCGCCGGACTTGAAGTCGCTCCTCGGCATAGATCCGTCGAAGCTTCTTGTGGTTCATCACAATTCCCTCCCGGCGAACCAGGACAAGCAGGCGCCGATAACCGAACTGCCGGCGGATCGACGCCAGTTCTCGAAGCCGGACCGCGAAACGCCGCATCATCCGGTCGACGGCTTCGATACCTGACCGATGTGCGGCCCACTCCCAAGACTTGGCACGCCCGCCGTTCGCTCGCGGCGAACATCGCTTTGAGGTGAGCAACCGCTTCCCGCTTGGCGGCGGACGTCACCCTTTTTTGCGGCGAGCTCCTTGAACATGGCGTTGTCGAGCATGGCTTCGGCCAGGAGCTTCTTCAGCTTGGCGTTCTCATCCGTCGGGCCTCAGACACATCCAAGCCTCGCTGCAGCAAAATCCCCTCGCTTTAATCCCTTCGGGCGCTGCGGGATTTTGCTTTCGCTCGCGTCCCAGCAGTGCTTGTATCTACGGTCCTCCGTGCAGAGATTGCACGGGTGAGATTCGAGAATTCTTCGCAGCAGATCAAGCATCGAAATGGCGAATAATGACCGTGGTTCGGCTTCGATAAATCTCGTTATATTTATTTATATAGTGATTAAGTGTTTCTTCGTTGTCAGCATGAAAATAGCGAAAAACGACCTTCAGATGCGCATTTTAGAAATAACGTTTGGGCACATTTAACCGGGATTAGGTAGGTGTAGTGTGCGTTACGAATTGGTGTAGCCGGATCCCGGGGCAGTTCAGGCTGTTACTACAGCTTACTTACAAACTATCCATCGGGATTTTACGGGAAACAGAATCCAGCTCGGCCGACAGTGCGGAGATGTTCACTCGTGAGACTTGTTTCAATCAGCTTCGGGCCACTTCTTGCCACCGGTCCACCCGCGCGCCTCAGATCAGCACCGTAAAGCTTGCAGCCATTTCGCTCGGGAAAAGCGGGACAAAAGTGGCACATTGTGACTAATAAAAAATACTTAACGTCATAACATAGTCATAATTTCATAGTTAATAACATTCATTCGTCCTGGCTGCCCTCAGGCGGCAGCCAGGCCTCCATTTTCCCGCCTATCGTTCGTCCGCCAATCCTGACGGACGGAAATGCAAACCTGATCCCTCCGCAAACATGGAGTGTATCCAATGACGAACCTGATCCCGATCCCGATCCTCGCGCGGATCGTCCTTGCCACGATGGCCGGAGCGATGGTCCGGCCAGTTGCTGGGACAAACGCGACAGCGCGTCGCCCCCTTTGGCTGCGGATGCGGCCAAAGTTCCGGATTGGATCGAGCCGCCAGCTGCGGATCAGCGTGACAGCACACTGTTAGAAGCACCGTAAAAGACAGTGCTCAAAGAGTGCTGAAATCCAAAGAATCGTCTCACGAAAACCCGACCCAGAGGAATGTCGATGCGAAAACTCGTGGAATTCACACTAATCGCGCTCTTGGCGCTCCCCCCGCTGGCGTCCGCCGACCCCGTGCCAGCGAGCCGGCGCACTGACTGGACCTACACCGGCGTCCCTGGCGGCATACCAAACCGGACCACTATTTGTGCGACATTCTCGCCCGGAG
>DATBYR010000271.1:0-5436 GCA_036513565.1 Methylocella sp.
GCAAGTCAGTGTGATCGCCCCGACCGGCACCATCGGCCTCGTGATGGATTGCGACACGACGGGCATCGAGCCTGATTTCGCGCTCGTCAAATTCAAGAAACTCGCGGGCGGCGGTTATTTCAAGATCATCAATCGCGCCGTGCCCGAAGGTTTGCGCGCGCTCGGCTATCGCCAAGCCGAAATCGACGAGATCGTGACTTATGCGACCGGGCATGGCTCCTTGCAAAATGCGCCGGCGATCAATCACGCGAGCCTTTCCGCGAAAGGTTTTACGGCGGCAAAACTCACCGAATTGGAGGCGACGCTGGCCAGCGCCTTCGACATCAAATTCGTCTTCAACAAATGGACTCTTGGCGCGGACTTCCTCACCGGCGCGCTCAGAATTCCGGCCCAAAAACTTGAAGATCAAAATTTTGATCTCTTGAACTTTTTGGGATTCTCCCGGGCGGAAATCGATGCCGCGAATATTTTCGTCTGCGGCGCCATGACGCTCGAAGGCGCGCCGCATTTGAAGCCGGAGCATTACGCCGTGTTCGATTGCGCGAACCCCTGCGGGCGCACGGGCAAACGTTTTCTTCCCGTCGAAAGCCACATCCGCATGATGGCGGCGGCGCAGCCATTCATCTCCGGCGCGATCTCGAAGACGATCAACATGCCGAACGATGCGACCATCGAGGATTGCAAGGACGCCTATATGCTCTCCTGGCGGCTCGGTCTGAAAGCCAATGCGCTGTACCGCGATGGCTCGAAATTGTCGCAGCCCTTGAACAGCCAGTTGATCGCCGATGATGACGATGAGGCGGAGGACTCCGTCGAGGCGCTGATGGACTCGAACGCTCCGGCCCGCGCATCGGCGGTCGCCGAAAAAATCGTCGAACGGATTGTCGAGCGGATCGAGCACGTCCGCATCAGAGAGCGCGAGCGCCTGCCCGACCGCCGCAAGGGCTATACCCAAAAGGCGGCCGTCGGCGGCCACAAGGTCTATTTGCGCACCGGCGAATATGCCGATGGGCGGATCGGCGAAATTTTTATCGACATGCACAAGGAGGGCGCGGCGTTCCGCTCGCTGATGAACAATTTCGCCATCGCGATATCGGTCGGCCTGCAATATGGCGTGCCATTGGAAGAATATGTCGACGCCTTCACCTTCACCCGCTTCGAACCGGCGGGGCTGGTGCAAGGCAACGACGCGATCAAGAACGCGACCTCGATCCTCGACTATATTTTCCGCGAGCTCGCGATCTCTTATTTGGGCCGCAACGATCTAGCCCACATCGACCCGTCCGACATCGGCCACGACGTGCTCGGCAAGGGCGAGGACTTCGGCCGGACTATGAGCAAACTCGCCCCGCCCGAAGGGACCCGAGGGGCGAGTTTGCGAGAGGCCGAAGCCCGAGGGGAAGATCAGAGCCGCCCGCCGCAAGGCGCGGGGTCAACCGGAACCACGAAATTCGTGTCGCGAGGCTTTGTGCGCTCCAAGGCTGACAAATTGATGCTGGTGCAAGGCGGCGGCCCGCAAGCGGGGACGGCGCTGAAAGGCGACCTCCAAGGGCAAGTCGAAGCGGAACTCGGCGGACTCGAAAGGACGACTCCCGCCGAGCGGGCGGCCGTCGCCGAAAGGCGCAGCCAGGCCCGGATGCAAGGTTTTACAGGGGAGGCCTGCGGCGAGTGCGGGAATTTTACCCTCGTGCGCAACGGGACGTGCCTCAAATGCGACACCTGCGGCGCGACCACGGGGTGCAGTTGAAAAAGAAGGAAGCTTTATCTCTATGCTCGACCATATCAATTCGACACGACACGCAGCACCTGACCGTGAGAAAACCCATTACATACCGGTTTTCTACCTGAAGAAGTGGGTCGGTCCAGACAACAAAATGTGTGAGTTTAGTCGCCCTTACAAGGAAGTGAAGGCGCTGCGGAAACATCCGAATGGGACGGGATATGAACCCGATCTTTATGCCATCGACGAACTGCCACTAGATCGGAGACATATGCTTGAACGCGATTTCATGAAGCAAGTCGATCAATATGCGTCGAATGTTCTTAAGGTATTGTTGGCAGATGGACAATTAACCTTCGGCTTAAAGGAGAAAGTTGCGTGGTCTCGTTTCATCTTGTCACTAATTCAACGTGGCCCGGATAGGGTCGCTTGGCTCTGCAAAAACTTTGACCATATGCGGGATAACGAACTCGCAAGATTACGAAACTTCCGTTCGTCAATAGGTGATGTCGCGGATCTGGCCGCTTTCGACAATTTTCAAAAGTCCATTCGACCCAGCGCCCAAGCGGTTGAAAAGGCTCTCGTCATTCAAGCCATGATCAACTTGCCGAACGTTGTTGAGCGTATCACCAAGATGCGATGGCATGTTGTTCATCTCAAGAACAGCGCATATCGGCTTCTCACGTCCGATCAACCTGTGGTTACGAGCGATGGACTGCAATACGCCAATTCGTATATCCTCTTTCCCGTAAGCCAGACCGCTATCTTCGTGGCCACAAACTCATCGAACACGGAGCTCGAAATTGATCGCCTTATCAGGTCTGATCGCTTCGTGTCGACCATTAACGGCCAGATATGTATACAGGCAGAAAAATACGTCTACGATTGTGATGACACGCACCTCACGTTTGTTGAGAACCGGCTAGGGAAAAGCAAGAAGCGTGGGACTCGCGCCCACCAAGGGTCGTTTCCGTTGTAGGTGGTACACAACGCGTACAATAATTTGAGCCGTCTGGCTCAAATTACCCCATTCATCGCACGGCGGACCCGAGCGTATCTGAATTTTGAAGTCAAGGATCTGCGACGGCCGAAGGCCGCGCGCCTCTGGCGCGTCCTTGAGTTCAAAGTTCAGATGGGCTTTTCTGCCGCCATGCGATGAATGAGATTTTGTGCGCAACACGCGCACGCTAGCGCGGCAAACCCCGTCTCGTCCTCGTGCTTCGAGACGGGCTCGTCGAACCCTCTCTTCAGTCGCCCGCTTCCATTACGTTCGCTTCACGAAGCGCTTCGCTCGCAACGGAACCTCGGGCTTCCTTCCGCTCAGCATGAGGGCTTGGCTTGGGTGGGGTCCTGATTGAACGCGCGCCCCGGCAGCGCTACAGCGGCGCGGCGTGGCTTCCGATCCGCGGCGGCGGCAGCGATTCCGTCTTGGCGATCCCGGCCTTCACGGCGGACTGAATTTTTTCGAAGGCGCGAACCTCGATCTGGCGCACCCGCTCCCGGGAAATATCGAATTCATCGGACAGCGCCTCGAGTGTTATCGGTTCGTCGGCAAGCCGCCGCGCCTCGAAAATGCGCCGCTCGCGCGTGTTCAACACGCCGAGTGCATTGCGGAGCGCGGCGAGACGATTGCCGGTTTCCTCGCCTTCCGCAAGGGTATGCTCCTGGCTGGCGGCGTCATCGACAAGCCAATCCTGCCATTCGCCCTCGCTTGCCTCGCGCAACGGCGAATTCAGCGACGCGTCCCCCGACATCCGCCGGTTCATGTCGATGACGTCCTTTTCGCTGACGCCGAGCCTGCGCGCGATCGTCTTGACTTGGTCGGGCCGCATGTCGCCGTCATCGAGCGCCGAAATGTGGCTCTTCGCCCGCCGCAAATTGAAGAAAAGCTTCTTTTGGCTCGCTGTCGTTCCCATTTTCACGAGCGACCAGGAGCGCAGGATATACTCTTGAATCGAGGCGCGGATCCACCACATGGCATAGGTCGCCAAGCGAAACCCTTTGTCCGGCTCGAAACGCTTGACCGCCTGCATCAGGCCAACGTTGCCTTCCGAGACAACTTCGCTGATCGGCAGACCATAGCCCCGGTAGCCCATCGCGATCTTGGCAACGAGCCTGAGATGCGAGGTCACGAGCTTATGCGCCGCGGCGGGGTCCTCATGCTCGCGCCAGCGCTTGGCGAGCATATATTCCTCCTGCGGCTCCAACATCGGAAAACGCCGGATTTGCGTGAGATAACGCGCAAGCCCGCTTTCACCTGAAATCATTGGCAGGGCAGCACTCATTGCACCTTCTCCTTGGGACCCCTGAGTCAGCGGGTCCGCCTTGGCCG
Organism: Methylocella sp.; assembly: GCA_036513565.1. Lineage (GTDB taxonomy): Bacteria > Pseudomonadota > Alphaproteobacteria > Rhizobiales > Beijerinckiaceae > Methylocapsa. Next base: position 4,053 of record DATBYR010000271.1, read on the forward strand.
CTTCGTAGGCCGGCCATGCGATTCGATAATATAGAATGCCGCGACCGCGGCCGAAAGTGGGCTAGGCAAGGCTTTCGGATTAAACATTGGCAATATTACACAACGCAAAGGGGCACGCTGTACGATACAAAAGGCGCTCGAAGCCCTTACGTCACCCTTAAATTACCATGGCTTTCGGCGTGGCGTTACATCCTCCGGTAAATTAAGTGTGAAACCTTGCGTGAAACACGCATCCTACCGCCGTTTCCTTGCGCCCGACTGGGGACAAATCTCTTGCCCAGGTCTCGCCGCATCCCCGCCGGCGAGCGCGTCACGCAGCCTTCGCAAGTCTGGCGGCAGGGCGCTCGTAAAGCGCAGTTGGACGCCCGTCACCGGATGCGGGAAACCAAGCACCGCCGCGTGCAAGGCTTGCCGGGAGAGAGATGCGAGGCAGGCCTGTGCGGCGGACGGGAGCTGCGCCGTTTTGCTCTTGAAACCCATGGCATAGACGGGGTCGCCCAGCACCGGATGACCGATATGCGCCATATGGACGCGGATCTGATGGGTTCGCCCCGTCTCCAGCCGGCATGAAATAAGGCTTGCTTTGCCAGCAAAGCTCTCGATGAGCCGCCAATGGGTCAGCGCGCGGCGGCCGCGCCCGGCCGACACGACGGCAATCTTTTGGCGGCCGGCGGCATGACGGGCGAGCGGCGCGTCGATGGTGCCGGAAGGCCGCGCCGGGGTGCCCCAAACGAAGGCCAGATACCCACGGGTGAGCGGAAGGGTTTTGCCGTGATCGGCGAAGAGCTTGGCAAGGCCGTGATGCGCCGCATCCGTCTTCGCGGCCACCAAAAGCCCAGAAGTGTTCTTGTCGAGCCGGTGCACGATTCCGGGCCTTTTCACGCCTCCAATGCCCGAGAGGCTCGCGCCGCAATGGGCGAGGAGCGCGTTGACAAGGGTTCCCGATTCGTGTCCGGCGGCCGGATGCACCACGAGCCCGGCAGGCTTGTCGATGACGATCAGATGTTCGTCCTCGAAGACGATTTCGAGCGGAATATGTTCGCCCAAAGGCGCGGGATCGGCGGGCGGGGGAAGGCGCAAGGCGGCGGTCTGGCCCGCGCGGAGCAGAAGACTTGGGTCTTTCACCGTCGCACCGTCGATTGAAACCTCGCCGGCTTCGATCAGGCTCTTCACTCTCGTGCGCGATAAATTCGCCGCCGCCGCAAGGAAACGGTCGAGCCTCTCGCCGCCGTGTTCGGGCGCAACGCGATAGGCAAGGGAAAGATTATTTTCCTCACTCATGCTCATGCCTGCCGATTCCCAGCACAACGATCAATCGTACCAAAACGTATGGCCCGCCACGTTTGCAAGCGATTTCGCGATCTGGTTTGGCCAGTCTGCGACG
>DATBYR010000272.1:0-13289 GCA_036513565.1 Methylocella sp.
TTTCGCGCCGATCGCGAGCGCAAGCATCTGATGGCCAAGGCAGATTCCGAAGGTTGGAACCGCCCGTTCAAGGAGTGTCGCAATGATCGGAACCGCATATTTCCCGGTCTCGGCTGGATCGCCCGGACCGTTTGAAAGAAAAACTCCGTCGGGGCGCATCGCGAGGATCGAATCAGCGGGCGTCTGCGCCGGCACGACGGTGACCGCGCAGCCGGCCTCGGTCAGAAGCCGCAAGATATTGCGTTTGATCCCGTAATCGATGGCGACGACCTTGTATCTCCCAGGCCCGGCGGCCCGAAAACCCTGTCCCGGCATCCATGCCGCTTGCGTCCAGTCGTAGCGCTGCGCGGCGGTGACCTCCGGCACGAGGTCCATGCCGTCGAGGCCCGGCCATTCCCGCGCCATCGCACGCAGCCGGTCGATGTCGAAATCGCCGCCCGGCGAATGGGCGATGGCCGCGTTCGGCATGCCGTTCTCGCGAATGAACGCGGTGAGCGCGCGTGTGTCGAGGCCATAAAGGCCGACGATGCCGCGGCTATTGAGCCATGCATTGAAATCGCCCTTAGCCCGGTGATTGGACGGAGCCGTGACCGGCGCATGAACGATGATGCCGCGCACTCCGGCGCACGCCGCGAGATTGCTTGTCTCGATATCCTCGTCATTGGCGCCGGTATTTCCGATGTGGGGAAAGGTGAAGGTGACGATCTGGCCGGCATAGGAAGGATCGGAGACGATTTCTTGATAGCCCGTCATCGCCGTGTTGAAACAGATTTCGCCGACGGCCGCGCCGATGGCGCCGAGCCCAAATCCTTCGAGCACCATGCCGTTCGCCAAAACGAGGAGAGCGGTCGCACGGGGCTCGCGCCAAAACGGAAAAGCTTGCTCTTGCTCGCTTGTCATGCTCACTCTAAATCCGCTTCTTGCATTTCGATAAAGCGGCCCATTGCCGCCGTCAAATCCCATGATAAGGCGAGGCGCTAGCCATGCGCGAAAAATTTTCAAGCGAGCTTAGGGCGGCGATGAAGGCCGGCGAAAAGCGCCGCGCCGGCACGATCCGCATGATCATGGCCGCGCTCAAGAACAAGGAGATAGAGGCGCGAGGGCAGGGGAAATCCGTGTCCGATGAAGATATATTGGCGCTTCTCCAGAAGATGACGAAGAGCCGGAAGGAATCGCAAGAGATCTACGAAAAAGCGGGCCGGGTAGACCTCGCTACGCAAGAAAGCGAGGAGATCGCGATCATCCAGGGCTTTTTGCCGCAACAGCTGAGCGAGGCGGAAGTGGCGCAGGCGATCGCCGCCGCCATCGCCGAGACCGGCGCCACCTCGATCAAGGACATGGGAAAAGTGGTCGGCGCCCTCAAGGGAAAATATGCAGGCCGGATGGATTTTGCGAAAGCCAGCGCGCACGTGAAGAGAATGCTTGGGGATAAGCCTTACGGCTTGTCCTTTTGAACACTTCTATCAACCGGCTGTTCCAAGAGCAGCTGGGTGACTGAAGGGAGCCAGGGTCTGTGACGCTTCGCAAATCCCACTAACCCCACAAACCTCAGATCCTCCGCGTCAACAACCTATTAAGACACGACGGCTAGCGGCAAAAAGCAGCCGAGCATTGCGCGGCGCCGCTCCCTCAAGCGTCCGGTGCCCAGCTGCTCGCGGCCCGCCGCGCGGCCTCGATGAGTTCAGGCAAAGTCTCGCGGAAATGTTCCAGGGTACGAACCGGCCGGGGAAACGCGATGCGGGCGGTTCGATCACCGCAGCCGAGATCGATGCCTTCGGGATCAATCCCTGTTGCCTGCCATGGCCCATCGGGCTTGCCCACAAGCACGGTCGCAAATTGCGCGAGAGAATCGCGATGATGCCGGTTCAATTCGGAAACGGCTAGCGCCTCGGCCGCGACCAAGGCTTCCGCGCCCTCGAGCGATGTGACAATCGAAGCGGCCTTAAAATTTCCCGCGCGCGCGAACCCGCCGTTCAAATGCGCTTGTTCCATGGCCACGCGCCAAAACGAAAAGTCGGCGAAATCGGCATAAAGCGCCGATTCCGGATGTCTTGCCAAGAAGCGCGCCTTCAGCGCCGCGCGGCCGTCCCGGTCGATGACACATTCGCCGGTTCCCATGATCGTGACGCGCGGATGCGCGAGGGGATCGCCCGCGCCGGTTTGCACAAGGAGTAGCGAAAGGCGGGGATCGGATGCAAGATGCCGGGTATGAGCCGCAAGACTCGATAACAGCAGGATCGGACTGCCGTCCGGCGCGGTCGCGACATTGACAAGACTCGCGAACGGAAAGGCGGTCCCTGGCACCAAGGTGGCAAGCGCGCCGGCGCGCACCGAGCGCAAAAGCTCCTTGGCTTGCGCCAGCGCATCGTAGACCGGCGAGTCGCCGGTTGTGGCATACGTCATCGCTGCCGGCTTTCTGTCTGGCGCACCATTAGCTCGCCCCGGTGCGCGGATTATAGGGCTTTTGGCTTTCCCACTTGCGCATGAGACTCACTAGTTCAGAATCCGCCTCGTCGGGGAGGACAATTTTCAAGCTCACCAGCAGATCGCCGGTGGAGCCAGTCGGGCTAGGCAAGCCTTTGCCGCGCAGGCGCAAGGTGCGCCCGCCATTCGAGCCGGGGGGAACCGTAAGCTCCACCGTGCCTTCGAGCGTCGGCGCATTGACCCTGGTGCCGAGGACCGCCTCATAAAGGGTCACCGGCAAATCGAGCCGCAGGTCGCGCCCCTCGACGCGGAAATAGGGATGTTTGGCGATTTGGACGGTCACCATGGCGTCGCCCGGCTCGCCGCCCAAAGGACTTGGTTGGCCTTGCCGCTTTAGGCGGATTTGCTTGCCATCCTCGATTCCCGCTGGGACCGAGACCTCCAGGGTTCGCCCGGTCGGCAAGGTGACGCGAGCCGTCGTCCCTTTCGCCGCCTCGGCGAGACTTATTGTCACGTTCGCACTGACATCCTCGCCACGCGGAAGCGGCGCGCCTTGGCCGCGCGTTCTCCCTCCGCGGCCGCTTGCCGTCCCGGCGCCAAAAAGGTCGGCGAAAATATCGCTCGCATTCAATCCGTCCGCGCCGGGATGGCCGCCGCCGAAATTGAATTCAAAATGCTGGAAGCCAGGGCCGCCGCCGGCCTGCGAGCGCCGGCCAAAACCCGCGCCCTCCGTGCCGAAGCCTTCGAAACCATGGAACCGCGGCTTGCCCTCCGCGTCGATCTCGCCCCGGTCGAAAGCGGCACGCTTTTTCTCGTCGCCCAAAATCTCATAGGCGGCGCTCACCTCGGCGAATTTCTCCTTCGCCTTCGGATCCTTGCTTTGATCTGGGTGAAATTTTTTGGCGAGCCTGCGAAAGACCTTTTTGATCTCGGCCATGCCGGCGGATTTCTGTACTCCCAAAATCGAATAAGGATCACGCATTGATTAGCCCATTTTCGCGCCGGCCCGTCTGCCGGCACAAGCCCAAGCGTCTTTATTGCAGAATTGGGGCTGCGGCACAGCGGCCGCAAGGCTTTACGAACCGAAACCCCTGGCCGCCGCAAAGCTAATCCGTTATTTAGGTCTTTTTCCAGGGTTTCGCATCGGCGATCGTCCAATCGCCCCGCTTATCCGAGCAAGCGGTTCCTTGCATGACGTGTTCGTCGCCCTTGCAATCGACCTCGGCGAGAAAGACACGGCAAATCCCGGCCTCCAAGGGGAAGGGTTTGCCGATCGGAGTGAATGAACCCTTATTGCCGGAGTCCGGGTTATCCCAGCCGACCAGCGAGCCATTGCCTTGCGGATCGAGGGCCGTCGAAAGCGCAGCCTTGGCGCGGCGCCAGTCCTCGGCATCAAGGAGACCGGCGAGCGACGACTTCGGGACCGCTCCCGCCGCATCTTCCTTGGAGCCTGGCGACATCAAGGGCGAGATCGGAAACGTCATGGAACATCCGGCAAGGATCGCCGGCAGGCCGCCAAGGATGCAAGCTTTCGCCGCCCGCGCGAGCGGTTTTCGCCCAAAGGGCCGGAAATTCGGGAAACGAAAATTCGCGCGTGATCCACACGCCATGCTACAAGGCCCCGCGCCAAACGAATTTAGGCCATAGCGGCGAAAAGCATCCCCTGTCACGACTTGGCTGCTCGTTAAAATTGACTCTCTTGGAGGTTTACCGTTGAACGGGTTAACGACTCGTGACTTCACCGAGGCGTCCGAGCCGTTCGCTCTGTTTGGCGACTGGTTTGAAGCGGCGCAAAAAAGCGAGCCTAGCGATCCCAACGCGATGGCCCTCGCCACCGCCGATGCCGATGGCCTCCCGAATGTGCGCATGGTCCTGCTCAAGGCAGTCGAATCCTCAGGATTTGTCTTTTACAGCAACTCCGAGAGCGCCAAGGGCCAGGAGCTTCGCGCGAACATGCGGGCGGCGGCGGTCTTGCACTGGAAATCGCTGCGGCGGCAAGTTCGTTTTCGCGGGCCGGTCACGCTCGTTACCGATGCCGAGGCCGACGCCTATTTCGCCAGCCGCCCTTTGCTGGCCCGGATCGGCGCTTGGGCGAGCCGGCAATCGCGGCCGCTCGAAAGCCGTTTCGCGCTGGAGACCTCAGCCGCCAAATATGCCGCGAAATTTGGGCTTGGCGAAGTGCCCCGGCCGCCCTATTGGCTCGGCTATAGGATTTCCCCTATTTATCTCGAATTTTGGTTGGAGCGCGCCTTCCGTCTGCACGACCGTATCGTATTCCGGCGGCAAACGGAGCGGGACGCGTGGCGCAAGGAGCGCCTCTATCCATGAGCCCAACCGGTTCTTACGCGGCGCGAACCGAGGCGCGACTGGACTCGGCACGGACTTATCCGCGGCGTCCGTATGTTGGCGTGAGTGTCGCCGTCTTCCGGGCGGGCCGGGTTCTTCTCGCCAGACGCACCAAGCCGCCTTTTACGGGTGCTTTTTCGTTGCCCGGAGGATTAGTTGAGATTGGCGAGACCTTGGAGGCGGCGGCGCTGCGCGAATTGCGCGAGGAAGTGCACATCGACGCCCGCATCGTTGCGTTCAATCGCCACGTGGAATCGATCGATCGCGACAGCGCCGGCAAAATCCGCCATCATTACGTGATCGCCTCATTTGCCGGTGAGTGGATCGCGGGGGAAGCCAAGCCTGGGCCGGAGACGGGGGAAGCCGTCTGGGTTGAGCCCGCACACCTTTCCGGGTTCGATTGCACGCCTCATATCGTTGCCGTGGTCGAAGCGGCGCAAAGAGCCTTGAATGCGCGCGTCCGGGCAGCCCAATCTTGAGAAACCAGCGATGAAGGGAGCCCTGATGTTTGCGGGCGCCGGAAACATTCCGGGCCAAGCGCTGCGCGCGATTGCGGCGGCGGCGATTTGCGTAGCGATATCGACTGCCCCGGCTGGGGCCCAATTTTTTGACTTTCTTTTCGGCAGCCGGCCAGCGGCAACGCCGCCGCCCGCCGAGGCTAAGCCGAGCCAGTCCGGCGGCAACAATCCGCAACAAGGCAAGGCCAAGCACAATAAGACCAAGTCGAAAAAAGCGCCGGCCAAGCCCGCGCCCGATGCGAAAGCAGCTCCGGCGCCGGAGGCCGAGCCGCCGCCGCCGCCTTACGATCCCGAAATTCTGAGGCTAGCCGAAATCCTCGGCGCCTTGGCCTATCTCGACGCACTCTGCGCCGCCAACCCTCCCGGCGACTGGCGGGCGAAGATGCAGGCGCTATTGGAAGCCGACGCCAAGACCGCGGCGCGGAAGGAGCGGCTCGCCGGCAGCTATAACCGGGGCTTTCGCGATTATGAAAGAACCTACCATCTGTGCACCCCAAACGCTCAGGCAATCATCGGCCGGTTTCTCGCGGAGGGCGGCAAGATCGCGCATGAGGTGGTCAACCGCTACGGCGCGTCGTAGGCCAAGGATCCCGGATAAAACGGGGAGCAGGTCACCAGTTCTAAAAAGCACGCAAAATCGACGCCGCTCAGAAGCGGCAGCCGTTTGCGGCGTGATATGAAGTGGATGGAGCGGCGCAGATTCCATCCTGAGGTGATACATGACGGAAGAGATAAATTTCTGGAAAACCGTTCCAGGTATCCTGACCGGATTCGCAGCAGTAATTGGTGCGGGGGCTGGGCTTGTGACTGCACTGTACGCCGCTGGCTTTTTTCGAAATCACGCCACGAAAAATGCAACTCCTGGCGTACCGATCGAGGAGAAAGCAGGAGATCCAGAACCAAAGAATGCTCAGGACATTGCTCTCGAACAAGCAATCATCGGCACTTGGCGCTACACTCTAAAGCCACCACCCTCCAGCGGAGTCGCCGACTTTGAGGTGCGCACCACTTTTCTGCCGGGTGGCAAAGCGTTTCAGAGAGCCTCCCCTATCTTTCTAGGCCAGATGATTCCCGCAAAGATAAGTGGAAAATGGAGTATAAGATATGGCAAATTGAACTGTAAGATTGAGTCATCCAATGTCCCATTTATTGAAGAGGGGTCTACGTGGGAAGGCAGGATTATCAGTATAACAAATGATAAACTGACTCAGATAAACTTAGCAGACGGACAAAGGAACGAGTCTTTTCGTGTCACGTGACCAAAAAGTTGCAAGCAAAAGCCAGCGTATCCGGTAGAGCACCATAAGGCGTCCGGCGGTCATCGACATTTCCGGAAGGGCCAAAGAGGCCCGCATCGGTGGTCGCTCTTGATGACGATGGCTCCTGCTTGAGAGCCTGCGCGAGCGCAAGCTGCGGTTGCCTGGTATCCATCGTCGCCGTCTCCGATAGGTGCCAATATCTTACTGTCGATCACTGCATGAGGGTTTATTCACCATCAATTCCCCACCCGATTATCTGTCACTTGGAATTCGCCTTCCTCAGCGCACGCCGGGTCGTTCGCCATTGGTGAACGCGACGCCGGCCGATTCACGTTAAGTTAGCGGATGGCGGCAGGGTTGAAAAATCTCATTACCGATATCCCCGGAATATGCGTCGGCCACGCGCATGACGCGGCAATCGCGTCCGGCGTCACCGCGCTGATTTTCGAAGCTCCCGCCATCGCCTCGATCGCCGTTCACGGCGGCGCGCCGGGCCTGCGCGACGCGGCTCTGCTCGAACCTGGGATGACCATCGAGCGGGTCGATGCCTTGGTCCTTTCGGGCGGCTCCGTTTATGGCCTCGATTCGATGGGCGGCGTCGCGGCCTTTCTCCGCGAGAGCGGCCGCGGCACCACCGTGCGCGACATCAAAGTACCGATCATGCCAGGCGCGATCCTTTTCGATCTCTTGAATGGCGGCGACAAAAGCTTTGGCCGCGAGCCGGTCTATTGGCACTTGGGCTACAGAGCCGCAGCCAAGGCCGAGGACGAGTTTGCGCTCGGCAGCGCCGGCGCGGGTTTCGGCGCCACCACCGCCGATCTCAAGGGAGGCCTCGGCTCGGCGAGCGATCGGACATCGGGCGGCTTTCGCGTCGGCACTCTCGTTGCGGTGAATGCGCTCGGCCGCGCGACGATCGGCGAAGGACCGCATTTCTGGGCCGCCCCTTATGAAAAAAATGGCGAGTTCGGCGGCCTCGGCTGGCCCGCGCCCTGGCCAGCGGATGCGCTCGACTTTCGCATCAAGGGCGACGCGGCGGAAAATACGACGATCGCCATCGTCGCGACTGACGCGGCGCTGACGAAGCCCGAAGCCAAGCGCCTCGCCATCATGGCGCATGACGGCATGGCGCGGGCCCTGCGGCCCTCGCATGCTTGCTTCGACGGCGACACGATTTTTTCCGCGGCGACCGGAACCGCGAAAAAACTTCCCTCGATACGTGACAGAATCGAGATTGGCATGGCCGCCGCCGATTGCCTCGCCCGCGCGATTGCGCGCGCCGTTTACGAGGCGACGCCCCTCCCTTTTCCGGGTGCGCTGCCGAGTTGGAAGGGCAAGTTCGAAGGGAGATAATGGCATTGGCGAGCCCATGGACTTATCTCGCTCTTCCGTGTTAGGGCGCGCGATAATCACGACGGCGCCATGCCACGCCGCACGCGCCTTCACGCAGAGTCCCTGAATGATCCCGCGCTATTCCCGGCCTGAAATGTCCGCCATATGGGAGGCGCGGACGCGGTTTCGCATCTGGTTCGAGATCGAGGCTTATGCCTGCGATGCGCTGGCCGAAATCGGCGTCATTCCGAAGCAGGCCGCCAAGGCGATCTGGGAAAAGGCCGGTCATGTAACGTTCGACATGGCGCGGATCGACGAAATCGAAAAGATCACGCACCATGACGTCGTCGCCTTCCTGACCCACCTTGCCGAATTCATCGGTCCCGAGGCGCGGTTTGTGCACCAAGGCATGACGTCTTCCGACGTGCTCGACACATGTTTAGCCGTACAACTCACTCGCGCGTCCGATGTTCTTCTGGCCGACATCGACGATCTGCTTGCCGTCTTGAAACGCCGAGCGTTCGAACACAAGCTTACGCCCATGATCGGCCGCTCGCACGGCATCCACGCGGAGCCAACGACCTTCGGGCTGAAGCTCGCACAAGTCTATGCCGAATTTTCGCGCGCCCGCGAGCGGCTGGTGTATGCGCGGAAGGAAATCGCGACCTGCGCGATATCCGGCGCCGTCGGGACTTATGCGCATATCGATCCGCGCGTCGAAGCCCATATCGCGGCAAAACTCGGGCTCGCCGTTGAGCCCGCCTCGACGCAGATCATTCCGCGCGATCGCCACGCGATGTTTTTTGCGACCCTCGCTGTCATTGCGTCCTCGTTGGAGCGGCTTGCAACCGAGATCAGGCATTTGCAGCGCACCGAAGTGCTGGAGGCGGAGGAGTTTTTTTCCGAAGGCCAAAAGGGCTCGTCCGCCATGCCGCACAAGCGCAATCCGGTCTTGAGCGAAAACGTGACGGGGCTCGCCCGCCTCGTGCGTGGCATGGCGATGCCGGCCATGGAGAACGTCGCGCTTTGGCACGAGCGCGATATTTCGCATTCGTCCGTCGAACGGATGATCGCGCCCGACGCGACGATCACGCTTGATTTCGCGCTTGCGCGTCTTACCCAAGTGATTGACAAGCTCATCGTCTATCCCGCCAATATGAAAAAAAATCTGGACCGGCTGGGCGGCCTCGTTCATTCGCAGCGGGTTCTGCTCGCCCTGACCCAGAAAGGCGTGAGCCGCGAGGAAGCTTATGGCTTGGTCCAGCGCAACGCCCTGCCGGTCTGGCGCGGCGAAGGCGATTTTTTGACGCTCTTGAAACGAGACAAGGACGTGCGCAAGGTGCTAAGCGATGCCGGACTCGAAGAGCTGTTCGATCTCGGCTATCATTTGAAGAATATCGATTTCATCTTTAAGCGCGTTTTCGGCGAGAGTTGAAGATCGTGTCCAAATCCCCCGCGGAAGACTTGAAATGCAAACACAAGATCGTCTGGAAGATTTGATCGGCGCCATCGTCCCGGACCCCGCCCTTCACGCGCGCTGGCTGAACACGTTTTCCTATCTCGAATATGTCGGCTTCCGCAAGATCGTGAAGAGCCAGCGGGCCGAGGTTTTGGCCGCCGCGATCCTCGGCCACGCCTGCGAGGAAGGCCGCCATGCGCTCGGCCTCAAGAAGCTCGCGATAAAACTCGGCGGCGCTCAATTCGACTCCTACGCGCCCGCATTCCTGCTCTGCGGCGAGGAGGCCGAGGCCTATTTTCAGGACCTCGACAAGGCTTGCGACGCGGCTTTCGCGGGCCGCTCCGAGGCCGAACGCGGTAAACTCACCTATTGCTATGTGACATGGCTCGTCGAACGCCGCGCGCTCGACGTCTATCAGGTCTACAGACGAGCACTCGGGGACTCGGACATCGCGAGAAAGCTCGGCGGCTTGCTCGCCGAGGAAACCAAGCATCTTGCCGATGTCGAAGCCGTGCTTCACACAGGCGAACCGGAGTTTTCGACTCGATCGAAGGAATTTCAGGCGGTCGAAGCTGCACTCTACCAGAATTTCATCGGCGCGCTTGCGCGGGAGCTTACACGGGATGCCGCGATCGCCGCGGCGGTTTCCACTTGAGCGATGCCGGCGGGCTTTTCGATGCCTGCATCCGAGGCCGATATACTTGTCATACCCGGTCTTGGCGGGTCGGGGCCGGATCATTGGCAGAGCCGCTGGGAAGCCAAAATCCCATCCGTGCGCCGCGTCGCGCAAGCGGATTGGGATAAGTCAACGCTTGCCGCCTGGCGGGACCGCATCATCGAGGAAGTGGAGCGTGCGGCGCGCCCGGTCGTTGTCGTGGCCCATAGTCTCGGCGTGCTCGCGGCCGTGCATGCCGCGCCGTTTCTGGCAAAAGAAGAAAGCAGCGGCAAGGTCAAGGGCGGCTTTCTGGTCGCCCCGCCGTCCGCAAGAGTTCTCGCCGGGCGCGACGCGCTCGATCCCGCTTTCCTGACCGTGCCGGGCGATCCGCTTCCTTTCCCGTCCCTGGTGATCGCGAGTCGCAACGATCCTTTTTCGACTTTTGCCGACAGCGAGGCTTTGGCGCGCACGCTTGGCGCGGAATTGGTCGATGCTGGATTTTCATGCCACATCAACAGCGAAAGCGGACACGGCCCTTGGCCGGAAGGCCTGATGCGTTTCGCTGGATTTTTGAAGACGCTATGAGGCCGCGCAAGTCCCCCGTCACAAAACCTGGCCGAAGCGCACGGGTTGACCTAGCCCTGGCGCAGCAAGCTCGCCTTCCCACATGACGCGTCTGCCGCGAACGAAGGTGCCTACCGGCCAGCCCAAAACCGCCATTCCATCATATGGCGTCCAGCCGCAGCGCGAGGCGATCCAGCGATTTTCGATTGTACAGCGGCGCTTCATATCGACGATCGTGAAATCGGCGTCATAGCCCACAGCAATACGCCCCTTGCCCGCTATCCCAAAAAGCCGCGCTGGACCGGCGCTCGACATGTCGACGAAACGCATGAGGCTAAGGCGCCCCTTGTTCACATGATCGAGCATGACCGGGACAAGGGTTTGCACGCCGGCCATGCCGGAAGGGCTTTGCGGATAAGGCCTCGTCTTTTCTTCCAAGGTATGCGGCGCGTGATCGGAGCCGAGAATATCGGCGATGCCTTGCGCCACCCCGAACCAGAGCCGCTCGCGATGGCGCGCGTCGCGAACCGGCGGGTTCATCTGCAATTTCGTGCCGAGCCGAGCGTAGTCCCGCACGTCAAAAGTCAAATGATGCGGCGTTACCTCGACGCTCACAATATCCTTGTGCGCGGCCAAAAGATCCATTTCCTCGCCGCAAGACACATGCAGCACGTGGATCAAGGCGTGCTTTTCCCGCGCGACGCGCAGGAGGCGCCCGGTCGCGCGCAACGCCACGGTTTCGTCGCGCCAGACGGGATGCGATGAAGGATCGTTGGGCACCCGCAAATCCTTGCGCTCGTTGAGGCGAAACTCATCCTCGCTGTGGAAAGCCGCGCGCCTTCTGGTCTGGCCGAGGATGGCGGCGACTCCGGCATCGTCCGCGACGAGGAGCGAGCCTGTCGAAGACCCCATGAACACCTTGATTCCAGCTGCGCCCGGCAGGCGTTCGAGCTCTGGAATATCGCGCCAATTATCCACCGTGCCGCCGACCCAGAAGGCGAAATCGCAATGCATGCGGCCTTTCGCCCGCGCCATTTTATCGGCGAGCGCCGCGGCGCTCGTGGTCGAGGGATTGGTGTTGGGCATTTCGAAAACCGCGGTCACTCCGCCGAGCGCAGCCGCGCGGGAGCCGGTCTCCAGGTCTTCCTTATGGGGGGCGCCCGGCTCGCGGAAATGCACTTGTGTGTCGATCACGCCCGGCAAAATATAAAGGCCGGTGGCGTCGATTGTCTCTCCCGCGCCGGCGTGGTAGAGATCGCCGGTTTCAGCGATTTTTCCGCCATCAATTCCGATGTCGCGCGCGCTCTCGCCGCTATGATCAACGACGGTGCCGCCCTTCAAGATCATGTCGAAATTTTTGGGCACTGGCTCATCCATTGCAAAGCAAATGCAACTTGCGTCGCGTCATTGGCGGATTATCTACAAATGGGAAGGGTGAAAGTCGAGAGTTTGAATGGACGAGCTGGTATTTCTACTCGGCGATCGCGGCGTCATCGAAGTGGCGGGCGCCGACGCGAGGGGTTTTCTCCAAAGGCTCATCACCAATAGCGTGCTTAATATTCCAAAGGGGGAAGGGCGCTATGCCGGGCTTTTGACGCCGCAAGGCAAATTGCTGTTCGATTTCTTCGTCGTTCCGCTGCCGGAGGGACCCGAGGCGGGCTACCTGATCGATTGCGCCGATGAACAGACCGCCGATCTCGTCAAGCAGCTTAATTTGCACAAGATGCGAGCCAAAATCGCGATCGAGGATAAATCGGAAAAGTTTGGCGTGGCGGCGATTGTTGGCGGCGAGGTGCCAGCCGGGCTTCAGGGCTTAATCTACCGGGACATGCGTGCGCCTCATATGGGCCTACGCGTTATCGTGCCACGCGGCGATGCCTTGGCAAAGCTCGATCGCGCGGAGGCGTCGCGCTACGAGGCGCACCGCATCGCGCAAGGCGTGCCGAAAGGCGGCGTCGATTTTCGCTATGGCGACGCATTCGTGCATGACGTCAACCTCGACTTAATGAACGGCGTCGATTTCAAGAAGGGCTGCTATGTCGGTCAGGAGGTTGTCGCCCGCGTTCACTACCGCAATTCGGCAAGAAAGCGTATCGTAAGAATCCATTTCGATGGCCCGGCTCCCGCGCGAGGGACGCAAATAACGGCGGGTGAAACGACTATCGGCCAGGTCGGCTCGACCGCCGGCACCGAGGGGCTTGCGATGGTGCGGCTCGACCGGCTGGAAGAGGCGCGGGCGGCGGGCGTTGCGCTGAAGGCCGGGGATGTGGCAGTCGACGTAACCTTGCCAGGCTGAGGGGTCATTCATGCGCGAACGCTCGCCAGTGGATTTGGCGCTGTCACGCCTCGACCGCAAGCCGCGCTGCCCATGGCCCGGCGACGATCCTCTCTACCTTTCCTATCACGACGAGGAATGGGGCGTGCCGGAGCGCGACGACCGCGCGCTCTATGAAAAGCTGATGCTCGACGGATTCCAGGCGGGGCTATCCTGGATCACGATCCTGCGCAAGCGCGAAGCGTTTCGCGCCGCATTCGATCAATTCGATCCGGAAAAGATCGTCAGCTACGATCGCGCGAAGGTCGATGCCTTGATGCAAAATTCTGGCATTATCCGTAACCGCGCGAAAATCGAAAGCACCATTACCTCGGCCCACGCGTGGCTAAGAATTCAAGAGGGAGAAGGCTTTTCAAATTATTTTTGGGGCTTTTTCGACGGCCGGACGATCCAGAACAAT
>DATBYR010000273.1:0-3662 GCA_036513565.1 Methylocella sp.
TCCAGGCCAAGGTCTCGCTCGGGAAAATGGACTTTTTAATGACGCCCGCGTGTTCATGCAAAAGCCCCGGCGCGCGGTAGGCGAGTTCGCTGAACAGATTGAAGACAATCAATCCGGTAAAGATTGACAAAGCGTAACTGCCGACGCCGCCGCCCTTTGCCGAAGCCGGAACCCCGACCGCATGGGAAAATATCGCCGTATAGGCCCCGAGCATGACGAGAGGCCCGAAGATCGCCCACACCCAGCCAAGGATCGTGCCGCGAAAACGGACCGCCAGTTCACGCCGTACCACGGCCCTGATCAACTCGCGATGGTGCCAGGCGTTGGCGAAAGGGGTAAGCAAATTCATCTCAGGTGCGGTCTCGAATGGCTACGCGAACATGCCGTGCGCGGCCAATGGCGCCCGATGGAGTTCAATGTAGACCAGTTTGAGCCGCTCCCGTCAACGCTCGCCGCCGCTCCATTAACGCAAGGATTTCATTAACCGGGCTTCTTGGTCAGATGAGATGGGGCCTATTGCCCGATCAAGGGCGATGGGGTTGCAATCCTCGGGGCGGAGCGCGCATGCATATGTTGCCTCGATTTAATTCGCCGTTCAGTGTGTATTCATGGCATCCGTCGCAGTCTTGCGGCGACGGGAAAATTGAGTCGGAAGACCCAGAGAAGGGATCTTGACATGCTGAAACGTACAATTCGTGTGTATGCTTTGAGCCTTGCGGGGGGCGCTCTGCTCCTTGGTGGGGCATCCGTAGCCGCCCGCGCGATTCCACTTCCCTTGCCAGGCGTGGTCACGGAACAAGCGACGGCCGCAATCTTCACGGATGGCGCTGACACTGCTAAGGTCGAGCAAGTTTGGTGGCGCGGCCGCGGCTGGGGCTGGCACCACGGCTGGGGCTGGGGCGGCGGCTATGGCCGGTGGTGCTACTGGCACCCTTATGCTTGCCGCGGTTGGTAACACGGCGAGGCGTTCCCCAAAAGCCCGCAACGCCGGGCAGGCGCTGCGGGTCACGCTTGGAGCAACGACGCTCGGCCGGAGCGGTAATTTAGGGGATCGAGCTTGACCCGGCTCTCGATTAAACTTTCTTGCAGAGAGATCATGCGCGTTTAATGTGACGCGGGCGCGCCGCTATGGGAAGCTGGCCGGTGCCGCTTGTGAAACCGGTTCCTTTCCGCGCGAGCTCGTTAAGCACATCCGATTGAAAAGGGCTTTTTGAGGGTTGACACATCACGGCGCGAGGAGAATTTAAGTTTCAGCGGCCCGGTTCCGTCCAGACTTGCACAACCCCCGTTAAGGACAATGGGCAGTAGGTTTTTTTATTGAAGAAATGTTGCAGTTAGAACCGCGTTATAGATCGGAACCGAAAAGGGATTTCATTATGTATCGTATCGCAATTGTTTCGATTTTTGCTTTGTTCGCTTATCAGCCGCTCGCTCACGCCTTGGAGACCGGCGCCGAAGTCGGCGACCACGTCGAGAAGGGCATGGGCGGCCACCAGGACAAAGGCAATTTGGGTGGCCGCGAGGACAAAGACGGCGACCGTTGGCGTGACGGCCACGAAGAAAGTGGCCACGGAATCACCTTGAATTTCAGACAGCGCCATGAGCATTATTACGGCGGCCGCGGCGGCTATGAAGGTGGTGACGTCTACCACCACCATTATGTCCACCATGTATACGGCCCTGACGTAGTTCCCTCCGGGCGTCGCAGCAAGAGCTATTGCCCTTGTCGGTCTCGTCGCCATCATTGAAAAAAAGCGTTCAATCTCCTCTAGGGTCTGTTGACGTTCGGCTATGAGAAAGCCGATCTTTGGCTTGGCATCGTGCTTGTCATCGTCGGCGCCGTTGCCATGATGGCGATCACGGCCGCGGCTTTCACCGGCAAGCCGGAATTCGGCAATTTCGCCGACGCCGGTGCCGTCGCGAGCGGGATCAGCAAATATGCCGGCCGGACAGGGGGCGTCATGTTCGCCATCGCCCTTATCGACGCCAGCATCATCGGCGCTTCGGCGGTGTCGCTGTCGACAGCCTATGCGATCGGCGATGTGCTGTCGCTGAAGCACTCCCTGCATCGCAAGCCGTCGGATGCCAAGGGTTTTTATGCTGTCTATTGCGGCTTGATTGTGGTCGCCGCCGGTCTCGTCGACTCCCAGCGCGCCGCTCGGGCTCTTGACCAATGCGGTGCAGACGCTCGCCGGCTTGCTCTTGCCGAGCGCCACGGTGTTCCTGCTGCTGCTGTGCAACGACAAGGCGGTGCTCGGTCCATGGGTCAACACCCGCTGGCTCAACCTATTCACCGGCGGCGTTATTGCGGTTCTTCTGATGTTGTCGATCATTCTCACCGCCTCCGTCATGTTCCCGGAGGCGGCCAGCGAGAAGGTCATTCTCTCTATTCTTGGAGGCGGCGGCATCCTCGGCATTCTCGTCGCGCTGGGTGTTTTGCTGGCCGGTGAAAAGGACGGCCGGACGGCGATCGCGCCGGTGGATCTAGCGTCGCGCGGAACTTGGCGGATGCTGCCGCTCGGCGAATTGCCTCCGCCGCGCCTGTCGATTGCG
This sequence comes from Methylocella sp., assembly GCA_036513565.1. Classification (GTDB taxonomy): domain Bacteria; phylum Pseudomonadota; class Alphaproteobacteria; order Rhizobiales; family Beijerinckiaceae; genus Methylocapsa. The sequence goes on from DATBYR010000273.1 coordinate 2,554, forward strand.
GTAAAGACCTGGATGCTTGTCTTGCGCGCCTATCTCGTGCTCGCGGCAGGTCTCGTTCTGCTCCGGATCGTAACGCTCGTGGCGAGCTAGCTTAGGCCTGGATTGGCGCGCGCTCTGGTTACGCGGGCCTTCGGTAGTGCCTCGGTTTGATTTTCTGCTTCCGGCCCGTTTGCGGAAGTTTGGCACAGAGTTCTCGATGACGGGAGTTGAAAGTTTGCGGAAGTCGCGCCTGCGGGCACGAGCTAAGCAGCTTAGGGCACTTGGCTCGGAATTAGGACGGCGCACTGCTGCAGCACGAATAACGCCGTTGCTGGCAGCTTCTTGCCTGCTGAGCGTTAGCTATCATCAAGATGTTCCTCCGGGAAATGAGAATTGATAGCCGTTCTCGGGTGCGCCCGCCGGCCGGGCAAGGCATCCATTTTACTGGAGCTGCGCAGATGTCACGTCAGCGAGGAGCAGTTCTTGAGCCAGATTTAATGCTGCGTCTGCTGGCTCCAATAAGTTGCCGCGCCCTAGCCCCTCGTGAAGAAACTTGCTGCGCAATTTGTAAAGCTTCTCAAATTCCTTTGCTTTATGCTTGCCCAGTAAACACCTGAACTTTGACATGTACGCGCTGTGAACTGACTGTCTGCGTGTATCCCGTTTTAACAGACACTCCATTATTTCCCGCTCCTCTTTCGGGACGTCAGATGGAATTGCATTACGCAGTGTCGTAGCGAGCGTGACGTATGCAGTGCTCGCTGAGGCCTGTGGGCAAAGAGCTTCGATTGCAGAAATGCGCAGAAGGAACGAGGCATCGGTGGAAACCTCGAATAGTGAGTCATTGAGAAGTTCGGCGGCAATTCTCTGTCGCTCCGTTAGCGCTTGTGCGTGGGCTGCCGCGACATCGATCAGATCTCCCACGTCTTCTGGGCTGCCCGGTGCGGTTGCGTGACCGTCAAACACAAAGAAAATTGTGTTGAAGTCCTCGTAGACGTCCAATCCATCGACCTCGTCACGAAGAGTGGCTCCGGTCTCTGCGATATCCTTCTTTATGTCTTCGTGAAACTGAGCTCGCCGTTTTCCCGTCCCGAAGTCCACGCCCAACCTCCGCACAACACCGCCTAGTA
>DATBYR010000274.1:0-2108 GCA_036513565.1 Methylocella sp.
GAGATAAAATCCAAATGTGGCCGCCACAATGATGGCGGAAAGGATGTAAACGAAGATCCATTGACGTGACGCCTGCCCCACGTTCAGGCCGAGCCGGCCGGACATCGCCATATCCTCGGTGTCCCTTACCGTCACGAGGACCGTGCCCGGCTTGTCGAAATTGGCCGGAAGCGTGATGACTCCCCGCGGATAAGCCTTCGGCGGCAGATAGGCCAGCGTAATCGGATCGAGATTTCCGCTCGCCGCCGTGGCATAGGCTTCGCCGCCTTTTACAATGCGAACCTCTGCCGTCATATCCCTGAGTTCTTTCGAAGCCAAGCTAAGCGTAATCAAGGCGGGTCCCGGAGAGGGGATGTCTTTGCACGAATCGTCCGTTGCGCCGGATTGATAGACCGACACTTGCATCTCGTGCATGCCGGCCATCAGCATGCAGCCCATGTCCATGTTCATATCCATGAGGCTGGAATTCTGGCCTGCCGCCCGCGCTCCCAGCAGTACGATGCCCAGAATCAAGGCTGCCGCCAACCGGCCAATCCCAATCACAGGTCCTCCTCAATTATTAGTCCGCCGCACGGAGCCACGTTGTACTCAATAGTAGGGGCTTTGCAAATCGCGCAATTACAATTGTTCGAACCGTGCCAGAACCTTGCCGGCGATCACGCGCGCGATCGGGATTGCCGAGGTCGCTGCGGGCGAGGGCGCATTGCACACATGCAGCATCCTGGCGGTTTCCGCGAAGAGAAAATCATGTACCAGAGTGCCGTCGCGCAACACCGCCTGGGCGCGTATGCCTGCCAACCCTGGTTGGAGATCGGCGAGCGACAGGCTCGGGCAATATTTGCGGCATTGGGCGAGGTAGCCTTGCTTCCACAAGGAGTTTCGCATCTCCTCGACGCCCGATGCGAGATGCGTTCCGATGACTTTCCAAAATCCCGGAAACGCCATGTAGTCGAAAACATCCCGGCGGCTGACGGAGAATTTCCCATAGCCCTCGCGGGCAAACCCAAGCACCGCGTTGGGGCCGACGATGATTCTTCCATCGATCGTCCTGGTGAGATGAATCCCAACAAAGGGAAGTTTTGGATCTGGAATGGGATATATCAGCCGGTTGATCAATCCCGCCCGTGATTTTGGCAAGGTATAAAATTCGCCGCGAAACGGCACGATCCGGTGATCGATCCTCATGCCTGCCAGTTCGGCGAGACGGTCGGACTGCAGTCCACCGCAAACGATCAACGACCGCGCCCACCAGCTTTGCTCATGCGTCGAAATTTCGACAGTGCGCGCGTCTTCGCGAATCGCAACGACTTCTGCGCCGAGCACCAAATCGGCTCCTTGCGCGGTTACGATTTGGGCAAACGCTGAGGCGACCATTCTGTAATCGACGATCCCCGTTGAAGGGATCCCCAGAGCGCCAACTCCGGTGATGTTGGGTTCAAGACGCATAAGCCCGGCGCGATCGATCCGCAGGGCCTCCACGCCGTTTTGCTTGGCGCGTTCGTATAAGGCATCCATGCGGATGCTTTCCCTGGGATTGGTGGCGACAAGAAGCTTGCCGCAAGTTTCGAATTTTATCCCCTGTTCCGTACAAAAGGCCTTTGTCGCGGCGGCGCCTTCGCGGCAAAGCCGGGCCTTCAGGCTTCCCGGCGCATAATAAATGCCGGCATGGATCACGCCGCTGTTGTGCCCGGTTTGGTGTCGGGCGACGGCGCTCTCTTTTTCGAGAATGATGATCGAGGAGCGAGGCCGCACGCGCAAAATTTCGCGGGCCGCCGCCAGGCCGATGATCCCAGCGCCAATGATGGCAAAATCATACGTCATGCGGCGTTCAGCAATCGCGGATATGAAATTGCCGTCTGGTCGCGACTTTGAAACGCACGGGCTTTGCTGCGCTGCGGCAAGGCCCTCTCACCGGCAGGCTTCCGTCGCCCATGTCGATTGCCTTTTTTGTTCCTTCAACCGCTCTTCTCAGGACCGCTTTTGGCGGCGGCATCAAACAGCTGACGGAAATTTGCAAGTCCGGCGGGATCAATGTCCGAGATCGCCCAGTATTTGGTGCCACCCTCGCGCCAGACCTGTACCGAATAGCCGTCAACTACGAACGCCCC
>DATBYR010000275.1:0-5779 GCA_036513565.1 Methylocella sp.
TCAGCATGGTCTTGCCGCTGCCCGAGCGCGGCGCGGCGATGACGAGACCGCGTGCTAGAATATTGCCGTCATGGTCGGCGAGTTTCACGAGAAGGCGTTTCCGTTCCAATGAGCGAAGCCGGGGAGCACCCGTCCCGGAAGGCGAATTTGCGCAAGGGCTGGACGACCGGCGCCTGCGCCGCCGCCGCCGCGCGGGCGGCCTATGAGGCGCTCGTTCACGGCCAATTTCCGGAAACCGTCGCGATTACCTTGCCGGGCGGCGCGCGGCCGACTTTTGCGCTGGCCTTGGAAGAGCTTGGCGAAGGGTTTGCGCGTGCGGGAATCATTAAGGACGCGGGCGACGATCCCGACGTGACGCATGGCGCGCTGGTGATCGCGCGCGTGTCCCACGGCCCACCCGGATCGGGCGTGGTGTTTCGCGCCGGAGAGGGAGTAGGCATCGTTACCCGCGCGGGCCTGCCGTTGCCGCCGGGAGAACCGGCGATCAATCCGGCGCCCCGCAAAATGATCAAAGCCGCGATCGGCGAGGTGGCGCACATGTATGGTCTTGCCGGAGATGCGACCGTCGAAATCTCGATTCCAAGCGGCGAAAAAATCGCCGAGCGAACGCTCAACGCCCGGCTCGGCATCGTCGGCGGCCTCTCGATCCTGGGCACGACGGGGATTGTCGTGCCGTTTTCCTGCGCGGCTTGGATCGATACTATTCATCGTGGGATCGATGTCGCCCGCGCGGCCGGGCTTTCCCACATCGCCGGATCGACCGGATCGACTTCGGAAGCGGCGATAAAGGCGCTGCATGGATTGCCGGACGTTGCGCTGATCGAGATGGGCGATTTTGTAGGCGGCATGCTGAAATATCTGCGCACGCACGAAATCCCCAAGGTGACGGTCGCCGGCGGCTTCGCCAAAATGACAAAGCTCGGCCAAGGCTTTCTCGATCTCCACTCGGGTCGCGGCGAAGTCGATTTTTCCTGGCTCGCGGCGCGCTGCGCAGAGGCCGGCGCCAGTGCCAATATCGTGGCGCATGCGAAAACCGCGAATAGCGCCAGGGTAGTTCTGGACCTCGCTAACGCGGAAAACTTCGACATCGCGGCGGCTGTCGCGGAGGCCGCGTGGCGCACGGCGGCGAAGGTTCTGCACGACAGCGGCATCGCGCTTGAGATCGCGACCTTCGACCGCGACGGCCATCTTCTCGCGCGAACGCCGTTCCTTCCGGTTCATTGAGGCGTTCCCCGGAAACGGCGCTGGTAGTCTTTGTCATAGAGCGCGCTTGGGCGAAAATCGCCGCACGCCAAAACTTGCCCGACGAGGATCAGCGCGGTGCGCTCCATCGGCGTCTCCGCGATCATTCCGGCGATGGTCGCGAGGGTCCCTCGGAGAATCGTTTGATCCGGCCAGGAAGCGCGAAACACGATCGCCACCGGGCAATCGGCGCCATAATGCGGCATCAATTCGGCTGCGATCCGCTCGATCGCATGGATCGAGAGATGAATGGCGAGCGTCGTCCGCGTGGCCGCAAAAGTTGCGAGCTGTTCAAGCTTCGGCATCGAGGAGGCGCGTCCCTGGATGCGCGTCAAAACCAGGGATTGCGCGACTTCCGGCAGGGTGAGCTCAACTCCCAAGGCGGCCGCTGCCGCCGCGAAAGCGGGCACGCCCGGTGTGATCGTATAGGGAATGGCGAGCCTATCGAGCGCGCGGATTTGTTCGCCTAACGCGCTCCAGATCGAAAGATCGCCCGAATGCAGGCGCGCGACATCCTCTTTCTCGCGATGTGCGCGCAAAAACTCGCCGCCGATCTCGTCGAGGCTCATCGGAGCCGTATCGACGATGCGGGCGCCCTTGGGACAATGTTCGAGCAACGCCGGGGGCACGAGAGAGCCGGCGAAGAGGCAAACGGGCGAGCGGGCGATCAAATCGCGCCCGCGCAATGTAATAAGATCGGGGGCGCCAGGCCCCGCGCCGATGAAGTGAACGGTCATGGCTCTTTCTTGCCGGCGATCGCGCAGCTTGCGCCCCCATCGCTCATGCGCGCCACGAGCAGGACGGAAGACGGCCCCGCGCCGGCGAGCGCGGCGGCCTCCGCGATCGACGGAAGTCCGAACATCGCCATCACTCTTGGCGAGTTCGTGGCGGCGCGTAAAGAGGCTTGCCGCAAAACCCCAGCTTCGAGAAAAACGAGCGGCAGGCCGAGCGCTTTTGCCGCGCTGGCGAGGCCCGCCTCGCTCGTCTTGGCCTCGTGCGTGAAAAGGGCCGCCGGCGCGCCCGCGCAGGACGCCGTGGCGATGGCGCGTTCGACGAGCGCGACGATTGCATCGCTGGAGCAGCCTTTTTTGCAGCCTATACCGATCGCGACAGCCGTTTCGCGATCGCTGAAATCATCCTGGCGCTTCGCTCCATTGTCTCGTTGCATGTTTGTCCCCGGCATCGCGTGCCGCACGATTGTCTCGGTGCCAGCCCCGTACTGCAGATTAAGCGTAAGCGCGTAGCCATTGTCGATGTCGGTCACGATCGGAAACGGCTTTGCCGCCGCATCCGCTTTCGCCGTTGTGAAATGTTGCAAGTCGGGCGTGATCGCGACGATCTGACTGCCGAGGGGTTCGACATCGCATTGCGCCTGGGCTAGAGCGTTTGTGTTGATCCGGCAATACGGACACCAGTGCCCCCGGTGGAAAGACAGCGCCACGGGCCCTTTGGAGAGCGGTTCTTCGAATCAGGTCAACACCTTGAATCACATCCGATTCAACTTGTTTCCGGACGGACACTAAAGAATACCGTACGAATTTTCGGGGGGACACAGGGATTCGGGCGCTCTCTTCGCATGAGACTTCATTCTGATCTCGAGGACCAGTCGAAGTGGACATTACGAAGCCGGTGGATCACGCCGGAGTCGGATTCGACGCGTGCTGGTACTTGGAATACGATAACTACCCTAACACAGGAGGAGCACCGAGATGAGCAGAGTTTCTCCGAGAATCGTAGCCGCATTTGCACTGTTGCTTGTTGCGCTGTCTCCTTTTTCCAGTCTTTCGGCGCAAGGCAAGAAAGACGAAGGGACGACCAGTTTTGTGGTGATCGGTGATTTCGGAAGCGCCCTGCAAAACATGAAGAGCAAAGCCGCCGAAAAGGCAGTGGCCGAGATGGTGCGCAAATGGGATCCCGATTTCATCATCACTCTGGGTGACAACAATTACAAGGAGGGCGAAGCCTCCACGATCACCGGGAACGTCGGGAAATACTATTGCGACTACATCTACAACGACGGCGCTCCAAATCACCAACGCTGTGATGGGTGGGCGACCAAGCATAAAACCAACCTATTCTTCCCCAGTCTCGGCAATCATGACTGGGAACAGCCCAACGCCCAGCCATACATAGATTATTTCAGCCAGTTGCCGGGCGAGAAGCGATATTACGATTTCGAGCAGGGGCCGGTGCATTTCTTTGTGATCGACAGCCAATCGCCCGGGGCCTGCGATTGCAAGGACCCGAAGTACTACGAGCCTGACGGTACAGATCCCGAATCTCCGCAGGGCCAGTGGCTCAAGAAGAAATTGAAAGAGTCACAAACGCCGTGGAAGCTGGTATACTTTCATCATGCTCCGTACACGTGCAAGGCTGCATCAAAGTGGATGCGCTGGCCATTCGAAGACTGGGGCGCGAGCGCGGTCCTGGCCGGACACAAGCACCTTTACGAGCGCATCACCAGGAGCGACAACCCCGATTTCCCGTATTTCGTCAATGGGGTCGGCGGCACGAAACTCACCGAATGCTCGGCCAAGAACGCAGAGGCGAACCTGCCGGCCTCGGACTTCGATCATATCACGATCAGCGGATATCATGGCGCGATGTGGGCAGCCGCGACGGCGGATCAGCTCACATTCAAATTCTATGTTGTGGACGGTGAGGTCAAGAAAGACGAATGCGTGCTGACCAAGACCAAGGATGGCCAAAAACTGAAGTGCACCGGGGCCAGCGAGCAGAAACCAATTAGCGATGATGAAGTACAAGGCGAAGAACCATAGTTAACTAAGGAGTGCGTCAAAAAGGGGTGTGAGGCGGTCCGAGTGGAGTGGAGTGATGCCGCCGTTCAAATCGGAATCTGATTTGAACGGGCGCTACGAAGGTCTCGATAGTGGTATGATCGGTGTAATACCAGATCTCGAAGAGGATGACCCATCGGCTCCCTGTCGTCATGGCCGGGCTTGACCCGGCCATCCAAACACCAAAGGCGAATGTCTGGATGCCCGGCTCAAGGCCGGGCATGACGTGAGAGTCAATCACAATGGGACTTGGTTTAAGCCGTCGCACCAATTGGTCAAAGTTCGCAAATCATGAAAGTCTCGCCCGCGTGAAATTTCCCTTTCCGGTTCTCGTTTGCGACATTGGCGGCACGAATGTGCGGTTTGCGCTTGCGCCAGCGTCCGGCGCGCCGCTTGAGGCGGGGCCGCACCTTAAGACAAAGAATTTTGCCGGCCTCGAAGACGCTCTCGCGACGGTCTTCGAAAGACTCGGGGCGAAGCCACGGTCGTTGATCGCCTGCGCCGCCGGTCCGGTCAGCGGCCGCGCCGTCAATTTGACCAATGCGGATTGGACGATCGACGGCGCTGAAGTCGCGGCAAAGGCGGGGCTCGATCAAGGCCTGCTCCTCAATGATTTCGAAGCTCAGGCTTTTAGCCTGCCGGTCCTCGAACCTGGTTGGGTTCAGCCGATCGGCGCCTTCGCACCAAGGCCCGGCACGCAACTTATCATGGGGCTAGGCACTGGCCTTGGCGTGGCCGCCTTGCTCGAAATCGAAACCCGCCATTTTGTCTTGGCGAGCGAGGCGGGGCACATGGGTTTTGGGCCTCTTGGAGCCGAAGAAACCGCGCTTTGGCCGCATCTAGACACCGGCTCGCTTGGCCGGGTCTGCGCCGAAACAATCCTGTCTGGGCCGGGCCTCATGCGGCTTCACCAGGCGCGGTGCATGGCGGCTGGCGAGGCCGCGGCGGAATCCAGCGAAATCGCATTGATCGAAAGAGCGCACACGCAGCCACGCGGCGCGGAAGCGGCGACTCTGCGGCTGTGCTGGGCTCTGACTGCGCGTTTCGCGGGCGATCTCGCCCTCGCTTTCCTGGCCAAGGGGAGTGTTACCTTTTCGGGCGGGATTTTGCCAAGGATCGTGGAATTTTGCGATCTGGAAAAATTTCGCGCGGCGTTCGAGAATAAGGCGCCCTACGGCGAAATGATGCGCGCCATTGGCACGCGGCTGATCGTCTCCGAGGACGCGGTTCTCTCCGGGATGGCCGCCATTGCGGCGGCGCCGCAAAACTTCGCCATCGATTACGCGAATCGCGCCTGGCGGTGAGATCTTGTTCGGCCCCGGTTGCCGATGTCCTGCCAACGGGGAGCGGCGCTACGAAGTGGCGGCCTCCCCTGCCCCGGCCCCAGCTCTATTTCGGCGCTAGCACCATGATCATCTGGCGGCCTTCCATGGAAGGTTCGGCTTCGACCTTGGCGATGGTCCCGGTCTCCGATTTCACCCGCTCGAGCAGCCGGAATCCGAGATCCTGATGCGCCATCTCGCGGCCGCGGAAGCGCAAAGTGACTTTCACCTTGTCGCCCTCCTCGAAAAACCGGCGGACGGCTTTCATTTTGACATCGTAATCATGGTCGTCGATTCCCGGACGCAGCTTGATCTCCTTGATCTCGACAATCTTCTGCTTTTTCCGGGCTTCCGCGGATTTTTTCTGCTCCAGGAAGCGGAATTTGCCATAATCGAGGATCTTGCAGACCGGGGGAT
>DATBYR010000276.1:0-2985 GCA_036513565.1 Methylocella sp.
CTCGCAAATTTCCATCAAATGTTTGACGCCGCCGGCAACAGCGGTCCTGAGAAGACCGGTTGAAGAAACAAAAAGGCAATCGACATGGGCGACGGAAGCCTGCCGATGAGAGGGCTTTGCCGTGCGCAACAGGTCCCGTGCGTTTCAAACGCGCGACCAGACGGCAAATTCATACCTGCGATTGTCCACCGGGCGCATGACGTATGATTTTGCCATCATTGGCGCGGGAATCGTCGGCCTGGCGGCGGCCCGCGAAATTTTGCGCGCGCGGCCTCGCTCGTCGATCATTATTCTCGAAAAAGAAAGCGCCGTCGCCCGCCACCAAACCGGGCACAACAGCGGCGTGATCCATTCCGGCGTCTATTATGCGCCGGGAAGCTTGATGGCCCGCCTTTGCCGCGAAGGCGCCGCCGCGACAAAGATCTTCTGTAGGGAACACGGAATAAAATTCGAAACCTGCGGCAAGCTGCTCGTCGCCACCAATGCCAGTGAAAGCATCCGCATGGATGCCTTGTTCGAACGCGCTAAGCAGAACGGCATAGAAGCCCTGCGGATCGATCGCGCCGGGCTCATGCGCCTTGAACCCAACATCACGGGCGTTGGCGCTCTAGGGGTCCCTTCGACGGGGATCGTCGATTACAGAATGGTCGCCTCGGCGTTTGCCCAAATCATCACCGCGCAAGGAGCCGATTTACAGCTCGGCGCCGAAGTCATCTCCATTCGCGAAGACTCGCGCACTGTCAAAATTTCGACGCCCGGGCAAAGCTGGCGCGCGCGGTCGTTGATCGTTTGCGCTGGATTGCAGTCCGACCGTCTCGCCAAGCTGGCAGGCATGAGGATCGATCATCGGATCGTGCCGTTTCACGGCGAATTTTATACCTTGCCAAAATCACGGGCGGGATTGATCAGCCGTCTGATTTATCCCATTCCAGATCCGAAGCTTCCCTTTGTTGGGATTCATCTCACCAGGACGATCGATGGGAGAATCATCGCCGGTCCCAACGCGGTGCTTGGGTTTGCCCGCGAGGGCTATGGGAAATTCTCCTTCAGCCGCCGGGATGTCTTCGACTATCTGGCGTTTCCGGGATTTTGGAAAATCATCGGAACGCATCTCGCGTCGGGCGTCGAGGAGATGCGAAACTCCTTGTGGAAGCAAGGCTACCTCGCCCAATGCCGCAAATATTGCCCGAGCCTGTCGCTCGCCGATCTTCAACCGGGGGTGGCGGGCATACGCGCCCAGGCGGTGTTGCGCGACGGCACTCTGGTGCAGGATTTTCTCTTCGCGGAGACCGCCAGGATGCTGCATGTGTGTAATGCGCCGTCGCCCGCCGCGACCTCGGCAATCCCGATCGCGCGCGTGATCACCGCGAAGGTCCTGGCGCGGTTCGAACAATTGTAAATGGCGCGATTGGCAATGCCCTCGCCTTTCAGTACAACGCGCCCGCACGCGGCAAAATAAAGAGTGATGGAGGAATAGGCCTATGATTGGGATTGGCCGGTTGGCGGCAGCCTTGATCTTCGGAATTGTGCTGCCGGGAGCGCGGGCGGCGGCCCAGAATTCCAGCTTCATGGATATGAACATGGACATGGGCTGCATGCTGATGGCCGGCATGCACGAAATGCAAGTGTCGGTCTATCAATCCGGCGCAACGGAGGATTCCTGCAAGGATATCCCGTCTCCCGGACCCGTCTTGATTACGCTTAGCTCGGCTTCGAAAGAACTAAGGGATATGACGACGGAGGTTCGCATCGTGAGGGGCGCCGAAGGTGATGCCACGGCGGCGAGCGGAAATCTCGATCCGGTCACGCTGGCCTATCTGCCGCCGAAGGCCTATCCGCGGGGAGTCATCACCCTTCCGGCCAATTTCGACAAGCCGGGCAAATACGCGGTCCTCGTGACGGTAAGGGACGCCAAGGATATGGCGATGTCCGGCCGGCTCGGCCTGACCGTGGGAGAGGCATCACGTCAATGGATCTTCGTTTACATCCTTTCCGGCATCATTGTGGCGGCCGCATTTGGATTTTACCTCCGCGATCTCGGACGTAACAAAAAGATGTCCATCAAAAGCAATTAAGACCTTCGGCGTGACACGGCGCCTGTCACACGCGCCATTTGCTCTTGGAACTCAAGCGCCGTGCGCGCCTCGCGCCGTAATGTCTGCGAGCCAAGCCTGCCAATCCTTGATCGAACCGTTGAAGGCATTGCGATCGACATAGCCGCGAATGCCGGGGACATGGCCCTCGGCGGTATGCTGCCAGAAATGCCAGCGGCGATCGCCATACTTAACCGCCGGATAGTATTTCACGCTGCGGACCCAGATCGGGTAATCGGAAAATTCCCCTTGCATCACGTCGCGATGGAAATCGATCGAGGTGTAGATCACCGGTTTTTTCCCATAGGCCTGTTCCATCGCGGCAAGGATGATTTTCATCTGCGCGATGGCGACATCGCGGGGCAGGCGTTTTGCGCAGGTCTTCGAATGCCCGTTCCACTCGACATCGAGCACCGGCGGCAAGGCGTCCGGGTCGTTGGGGACATGCGCCGTAAACCACGCCGCTTGCTCCTCCATCGGCCTGCACCAATAGGCGAAATGATAGGCGCCGCGCGGGACGCCCGCGGCTTTTGCCGAGGCCCAATTTTGGGCGAATTTTTCGTCGACGCGGTCGCCGCCCTCGGTCGCCTTGATCCAGGCGAAACGAACGCCGGCGGCGTGCACGCTATTCCAATCGATATCGCCCTGATACTTGGAGACGTCGATGCCACTAACCTCATACTTCGAAGGGCTCGGGAAGAGATCGTCGCCGGTGATGCCGCCCGAACAGCCGCCAGTGAGCAGCGCGAGGCCGAGCCCAAAAAATGAGCCGGGCACGAAAAAACAATGAGAAAAATATCGCATCGACGTAACAGCCATATGATGACATGCTCAAATTATTCCATAATCCGTAATATGTCGTTAAAAAGTCGAAACAATGGCCGTTTCGCAA
>DATBYR010000277.1:0-3323 GCA_036513565.1 Methylocella sp.
TGCGCCAAACTGTGTATGGATAGCGGCCGGTCCGTCGGAAGGATGATCGAGCAACATCGTTGTCTCCAGGTTGAGTGGTTTCAGCAACCTCAGTCTGGCTTCAGACTTGGCCGCTATCCACCCCCATGGAATCTTCGTCGCTTGCGCTCCTCGCAAGACGGTGAGGCGTCATTGCATGCAAACAGCAACAGAAAAACGCGCGGGGCTCGCGCGTTCTTTGCCGGCCCTTGCAATGCGGCGTGGTTACGCCGCCTGCTTGTGCATGGCGCCGGTCGCCGGCGCATTGCCGCGGATCGCCTTGACCGAGCGTTCGATCGCAGCCCACAGCCGGCCGATTTCGGCAGCCGCCCGCCCTTCCGCGTAATATTCGCGCGCGCCTTCGCCATGGCTGAGCGCCATCAGAAGATCGGCACGGTTGGTGATCTGCCCGCCCCAAACCGGCGCCTTGAACTTGGTCAGCGATTCCCGCGCGATGGTCACGATCGGGCTCTCGACGTCGTCGCGGCGCGCCGGCGCGCCGTTGAGCACAACCGCATAGGGTTTTCGCGCGGTGCGGCAGGTTTGGATGGTTTCCTGCACTGCGTTGACGTCGAAGACGCCCGGCCGCGCCGGAATGATCACCATCGTGGCGCTCTTGATGGCGTCTTCCACGACCGCCGACATATTCGGCGGCGTATCAATGAATACCCATTCGATGCCGTCGCGCCTGGCATTGGCGATGATCCCGCTGACGGAATTGACGGCGGTTTTGATCGCCGGTTCGTTGGTGCCGCGCAGCTTGTGCCACAGCGTCAACGAACCTTGCGGATCGGCGTCGATCAATAAACAGGGTTTTGTTGCTTTATGGACATGGGCAGCGAGGTGAGCAGCCAGGGTGCTTTTTCCCGAGCCACCTTTACGCGATGCGAAAACAATGACGTTCATTACCTTGGCCTCCAGATTGACCCCAGAACGCGAAAATGAATCAGCGCGGTGATTCGTGAAAGAAAAATTTACTGAATATGGCAGCAAAGCTCGGAATAATCGGCAAGGTTGGCTTTTGAGTCACACCGTGCATCGCAACAGCGCGAAAAATCGCGAAAATCGATTCGAAAATGCGCTTGAACGAGTCGTGGCGCGAGTTTTTTGCGGGCTGACGCCGATTTTTGTCCCCGCTCTACCTGTCCGTGTGGCCTTGCGGACGACTCTGCTGACGACTCTTTTGATGACTTGGTAGCGGTAAAAACGAACAAAACGAGTCCAGATCGCGGCGACGGACGCCTCAAAGCAGGCAAACGCCGGCAGCGCTTCGGCATCGCGGTCAGGTCGCGGCCGGCTTCGGCTTCTTGGTCTTGCGCGACTTGGCGCTGACCGGCTTTCGCGAGGTGGCGGGCTTGATGCTGAGAGGTCTTCCCGCGGCAACCGGCGTCGCCGCGGGCTCGGGGTCGTTTCTGAAGAACCTTCGGCAGTCCGGACTGAGCTGCGCCTTGTTCCTGATCATGCAGACCGTGACGCGGTCGACATCCGGAATGTCCGAACTACAAAGCCGAAACGCGTCGCCGCTGCACGCTTGCTGCTGCTCGGGGGTGTAGGCATGGCTTGCGGCAGACCACAGCGAAGCCGCAAGTGCCGTTGCCAGCGCCAAACCAAGCTGGAAATTTTGGGACCGGATGACAGACATGAATCCCCCAAGCGGGGCCTTAATCCCCCGAGAAACTCTCAAAGAAACTTCCAAAGAAACTTCCAAGAAACTCCCAAGAATCCCGCAAGCGTTTGCTGCTTGGAATTGTGAGTGAATGGCGGAGGGTTGGCAAGCGTGCCGGGCGCTGACGGGTTGCAGAAAGCGGCGTGCTCGCTTTGCTATCGACGGCGGCGATGAGAGAGCTTGACGGCTGGTACAGTTGGGTGGGCTCGAACCACCGACCTCCTGTTCCACAGACAGTTTTTCTAGGGGGACACAAGGGTAAAAAGACAGACGCTCTACAGTGCAAAAATTAGCTGATTTACAAGGAACGTCCCTGGGTGTATTGCATTGTCTAGGGACTTGGGGTAACACTTCAAGACAGGGGAAATTGATACCCTAATGTTACCCGCAAAGACTCGTGCCATGGCTGCCAAGACCAAGCGCATCTCGACCGTCAAACAGATTGAAAACCTCAAGCCTCGCGATGACCGTTATGAGATCGCCGACGCGAACCTGCCCAGCAACCGGATTGTAGTTTTCCCCAGCGGGGCCAAAAGCTGGATCTTCCGGTATCGGTTCAATGGGCGGACCCGAAAGATGACCCTAGCCGCTGGCGCCACCGACTTGGCACGCGCCAGGGAGTTGGGAATGGAGGCCCTGAACGCGGTCAAGGCCAAGCGCGACCCCGGTGCTGAGGCATTGGAAAAGAAGCGCGCCGCCGCGCCCATGACCGTGGAGTGCCTCATCGAAAAGTACGCCAAGGAGCATCTCGGCAAGAAGGAAGACCCTAAGACCGGGGAGGTCGTATCCTATTCACTCCGCAGCGGCCACGAGGTGGAGCGTATTCTCAGGAAAGAACTCAAGCCTTACCTGAACCGGCAGGCCAACGGTGGTCTCTCCGAATCGGAGGCCGGCGACCTGATTAAGAATGTGGCAAAGCGCGGCACGGTGATTCGCAATCGCACCTTGGCCAACATGAAGAGCTTATACGCCTTCGCGATGTCCTCCGATGGGGGCAGGGTCGCGGCTTCCAACCCCTTCGCCGATTTGAAGCTTAAGGAGGTCGACGACCGGGAGATAGTTCTCTCTGAACTGGAACTCAAAGCCGTCTGGGCCGCGGCCGGAAAGCTTGGCGAGCCCTACACCGGCGTCATCAGGCTCTTGATCCTGACCGGCCAGCGCCTGAACGAGATCGCCGGTCTCCGATGGGCGGAGGTTAACTTCGGCAAGAAGCAGATCGAATTGCCGGGATGGCGGACCAAAAACGGCCTGGCCCACATTGTGGCGCTCAGCCCTGCCGCAATCGAGATCCTTGAGGCGGCGAAGGAGAAGAAGATCCAGAGTGAGGAAGGTCTAGTCTTCACGATTACGGGCGGTCAGCTTAACGGCTGGTCCCGCCTCCGGGGGCGTCTTTACGAAGCTACAGAGGAGGCCTTTGGGAGCAAGCCGCAAGCTTGGGTGATCCATGATCTCCGCCGCAGTGCGGCCACACACATGGCGGAGGACCTGAAAATCGCGCCTCATATCGTCGATCGGATACTCAATCACGTCACTGGCGTCGTGAAAAGGGTGGCGAAAATCTACAATCGCGCCGAATACCTCGACGAACGCCGTGAGGCTCTAGAGAAGTGGGCGAGGTATGTCGACGGATTCGTCAGCG
>DATBYR010000278.1:0-3602 GCA_036513565.1 Methylocella sp.
GACGCGTAGAGTGCGCAACACCTCGTAGCCTGACATGTCGGGGAGGTTCAGATCGAGCAAGATGATATCGTAATCGTAAAGCTTGCCGAGATCGATACCTTCCTCGCCGAGATCCGTCGTATAGACATTAAAACTCTCGGACTTGAGCATCAGCTCTATGCTTTGCGCCGTCGAGCTGTCGTCTTCAATTAGTAAAACGCGCATGTGAGGTCCCAGCCTTCCCCCCGTCGGTCGCCTTGCCGGCGCGCAAGATCGCTTCAAGTCCCCCGCGGCGGCTGTTCAGGCCGGTTGTCCCGAGATGGGAGCTCGCTACGAATTCCGTAACCTTAACGGGCATTGGTTAACAAAAACATTCCGCCGAAAAGACGGTTCAAACTGGCCGTCGCCTGCCTCGCCACGGTCCCGCGGTTGATTCGTTCCGCCGCCTCTTGCCGCAAATCTTGGCGAACGAAGCTTGCGCGACGAAGGACAGCGATCGTTGGATTTTGATCCCGCGAGGTTCAAAGCCCCGGGAGACCGCGGTTGGCGCCGCGGCGCACCCGCCGAATCGCACGGACAACTATACACGCCGGCCACGGCTCTGAAAGATTTGCGCCGTCTCGCTCACAGGTAACGAATGGGCAACTTTACTGGGGCAGAGTTGAACCGCGCGGAAAACCCCGCGGGCTAACCGGGCTGGCGCATTTCCCGATCGGATGAGTTCATCCGATCGATAAGGACCCGCGTTATATCTGTGTTATATCAATGAGTTGGAGCAGGTCTTTGTCTACAAAATCTGGGCCTTTTTTTAAGACCTTGTCTCGGGTCGAACCTGCGCCTTGGAGTTGAAATAATGAAGTCGCGGGATACCCTTGCACGTCTCAGGCGCTTCCAGGTCGACGAAACGCGCCGCCGCGTCGCGCAGATCGAAACGATGATAGCCGAGTTTTCCAGGATGGCGCGGGAACTCGAGCGTGAAATCGCAATCGAGGAGCAACGGGCCGGCATAACCGACATATCCCATTTTGCCTACCCTACTTATGCGCGCGCCGCGCGCGCGCGGCGAGACAATCTCCAGCGCTCGGCGGAGGAACTGACGACTCAGCTCGACGAGGCCCGCCTTTTTCTTGACGAAGCCCTCGCCGGCCCCGGCAAAGGGCGGATTCTCGATGGCGGCGGCACGACCCTGTTGGCCGGATAGCTGCCGGAAATCCAGCTCGGCGCTCGCGCGCCTTGAAGCCTGAACTTTTTTGCTTATTCTCTTGTGAGACGACGGCGCCGGCGATGGTTCACCTTGAAGTTCCCCCTTGCTATCGGAGCACGCATTGTGCACCGATGCCGACCGGGCACGGCGGCGGAGGCTCGCGTCGCGGCGCGGCCGGCCATGCTTTCCGGAGAGTGATGAAGCGCATTCTTGATTTTGTGTGGCCGCTGATGGGCCTCGCCGCGGTTGCCGTTTCGCTCTGGCTTCTCCACCGGGAGTTCAAGGGCGAAGCTGTTGGGCCGGAGGTCTGGGATTACCTAAAATCGATTTCGCCCGGAAATTACCTGTTGGCGGTCCTATCAACGCTCGTCGCTTATGCGGCCTTGGCTTGGTACGACCGGATCGCGCTGCTCCATCTCGGTGTGAAGAATATCTCCTGGGTCTTTATCGCGCTGTGCTCCTTCACGACCTACGCCCTCTCGCATAATATTGGCGCAACCGTTTTTTCGGGCGGAATTGTCCGCTATCGCGCCTACCACTCGAAAGGGCTGAGCGCGGCGCAAGTCGCGGTTCTTGTTGCCGTCTGCTCGTTGACGTTCCTCCTCGGCACCGTCCTAATCGGGGGCCTCATATCGGTTCTGGAGCCGGAGCAATTAGGCCGCTTCCGCGGATTACTGCCGGCAAATTTGCGATTTCTCACCGATCCAACGGCCGCGCGGCTGGTGGGCGTGGTTTTCCTCGGCGGCGCCGCTGTCTATGTGATCGGTTCCATTTTCAGATTTAAGCCCCTGATAATTAGGGGTTTCCGGCTGGAATATCCGAAACCGGAAATCGCCGCCCGGCAACTGCTGGCGGCGCCCCTCGAAATCCTCGCGGCCGCCGGAATAATCTATTTCGCTTTGCCGGAGGCCGGCAATCCCGGCTATTTCATCGTGCTCGCAGTATTCATCGCCTCGTTTGGCGTCGCGCTCTGGACCGGCGCGCCAGGCGGCGTGGGCGTCTTTGACGGGCTCTTCATCACCGCCATGCCGGAGATGCGAAATACTCAAGTGCTGGCGGCTCTGCTGGTCTTCCGGCTTGCCTATCTTTTGATCCCCCTTTTCCTGTCGATTTTCGTGATCATCATTTTCGAACGCAACAGGCTAAAGGAAGTGCTTCACCACAAGGACGGCCATCCCGTCCCCGGCCGAGAGGCAAAACCGACGGCTGACCGCGAGCGGGCGAGCCTTCCTTAAAGCGTTTCCAGAATAGCCGTCGCCCCGCCGAATTTTGGCAACTTGCCGCCGATCCGCTTGAGCGCACCCGTCGCGGCCGCTGGGAGGCAAGTCCCCCGCACGACAATCGCGCTGCCGGCATCATGCTTTCCTCCGCGGCTGGCGCCGCGAAAGGCGCCGGTCGCTTGACCGGACGACGCGGATGACCGCGTTTCTCGAAAAAAGCTAGCGAAAGCCCTCACATATTCGGATAGTTCGGGCCGCCGCCGCCCTCTGGGGGCACCCAATCGATGTTTTGCGCCGGGTCCTTGATGTCGCACGTCTTGCAGTGGACGCAGTTCTGCGCATTGATCACAAAACGCGGATCGCGCTTTTCCGCCTCGTTGCCATAGACCACTTCGTAGACGGCGGCGGGGCAGTAGAGCCGCGCCGGCTCGCCATATTCCGGCAAGTTTCGCTCAACCGGAATCGACGGATCCTTGAGGAGCAAATGACAGGGCTGGTCTTCCTCATGATTGGTGTTTGAAACATAAACCGAGGAGAGCCTGTCGAAAGTGAGCTTGCCATCCGGCTTCGCGTATTGAATGGGCGTCACCTCGGCGAGCGGTCTTAGACTCGCATAATCCGGCTCGCCGTGGGCCAGGGTGCCGAGCGGCGAAGTGCCGAAAATTTCATTCACCCACATGTCGAGGCCGCCGAGGGCAATGCCGGCCCTGGTGCCGAATTTCGACCAGAGCGGCTTGGCGTTGCGGACCTTGTAAAGGTCGCGGCCGAGGGTCGAGCCTCGCCACGCGTTTTCATACGACATAAGCTCGTCATGGGCGCGCCCCGCCTCTAGCGCGGCAACGGCATGTTCGGCCGCGAGCATTCCCGAAAGAATCGCATTATGCGATCCCTTGATGCGCGGAACATTCATAAAACCGGCGGCACAGCCAATGAGCGCGCCGCCGGGAAAGACGAGTTTTGGCACCGATTGCCAGCCGCCTTCGGTGATGGCCCTTGCGCCAAACGAAATCCGCTGGCCGCCGGTAAACAAGGGCGCGATCATGGGATGCGTCTTGAAGCGCTGAAATTCGTCAAATGGAGACAGCGTCGGATTCCAATAGTTCAAGTGAACCACGAAACCAACGGCGACGAGTCCGTCTTCGAAATGATAGAGGAACGAGCCGCCGCCGGTGCGATTGTCGAGCGGCCAGCCGAAGGTA
>DATBYR010000279.1:0-11909 GCA_036513565.1 Methylocella sp.
GGAATCGCCAAAGGGCTCGCGGCGGAAGGCGCGGCGGTCGTCATCAACTATGCCTCGAGCAAGGATGGCGCTGATCGCGTCGTTGCGGACATTAAAGCTAAGGGCGGCAAAGCAATCGCCGTGCAAGGCGATGTGGCAAAGGCGGCGGATGTGAAAAAAATCTTCGCAGAGACGAAGCAAGCATTCGGGCGGCTGGACATTCTGGTCAACAACGCCGGCGTCTATAATCTTTTGCCTCTCGAGGAGGTCACGGAAGAGGACTTTCACCGGCATTTCAACATCAACGTGTTGGGCCTGCTGCTGGCGACAAAGGAGGCGGCGAAGCTCTTTGGCGACGAGGGTGGCAGCATCATCAATATCGGCTCCGTTGCGAGCGATCTCAATCCGCCGAATTCGGTCGTCTACACCGCCACGAAAGGCGCGGTCGACGCGGTGACCCGCGTGCTGGCGAAGGAGCTGGGTCCGCGGAAAATTCGGGTCAACTCGATCAATCCAGGCGCGGTCGAAACTGAGGGCACACATGCTGCGGGCGTCATCGGCAGCGATCTCGAGAAGCAACTTGTCGCGCGGACGCCACTCGGGCGTACAGGACAGCCGGACGATATGGCGCCGGTCGCCGTGTTCTTGGCGTCTGACGAGGCGCGTTGGATCACCGGCGATACGCTGGCGGTTTCGGGGGGCGTGGGCTAACGTGACCTCGCCCTTGTGCGGCGGGCGCGTCGCCGATAGAAAAATGAGCATGATCGCTTCAATTTGAAGCGGTCATGCTCGAAGGTGTGGGGATGTCGGAAACGGCTGGCAAAACGCTGACGGAGGATCAAGTTCTTCTGATCGCGAAGGCCTTGGGCGATCGGCGCCGCTATGAAATCTTGAAGCGTCTCGGCGAATGCCGGGACGCGATCGCATGCGGTACGGTGCGCGACTGCACGCGCATCGATCCGGCAACGCTCTCCCACCACATGAAAGAGCTCGAAATAGCGGGGCTGGTGGATGTCGTACGGGAGGGCAAATTCGCCAGCTATGTCTTACGGCGCGACGTGCTTGAGGCGTACATCCAACGCCTGAAGGAAGACCTCGCGTGGCACAAGTGACTGAAAGCTCAAATTCAGAATTTTACGTCTTTAGACACGAAACGAAGGTGACGCTGCGCTCGACTCCGCTGTCGACAGGTCAATTCCTGCTCAACCCCATTTCCCGGTTTTGCGGTTTAGCCTTCCGTCTGGCTTCCATTTTCAGAATGCCTCAACTTGCGAGTTGCTTCCCGCGACATCAAGAATCGAGACTTGATCGTCACGGCGCCTCGGGCGGAGGCGTTTCCTTGGCGAGAAATTCGACATCCTTGTCGACCCCGGACTCAACCTTGAAAGTCGTTTGATAGGTTTTGCTGTCCTGTCTCGCGATCGCGACATATTCGCCTTCGGCCAGCGTGGCCGAGGGAAACGCGCCGATCATCTCGCGGATGACGTCGCCGCCCGGCGTCAAGATCGTGAAAGCCGTATTGGCGAGGGCTTCGCCGCCGGGGCTGTTCACGAGTTTCAGAATCATGGTGGCGGCGCGGTGACGCAGCGTCGCATCGGTCAGCTTCCCGGCCTGAACCTTGAGATCGGCGCTGATCACCGAATTCGTCGGGCTCGCCGAACCATTGGCTGCCGCGTCGAGTAATGTCGACACAACATGATAATTGCCTTCCGGAAGGCCGACGGTGTCTTCGGATTTGGCATTCGCGACAACCAGTTTTGCTTCCGGATTGCCACGCTCCGGAACATAGATCGAAATCGATAATTTCGTTGGATTGATCGGCGTGTCGCCGAGCTGCCCCGCGATCCGCAACCCGCCGGCATTGAGCACGAGCGTTTCGTTTAACACAGTGCCGTTAATGGCGATACGCTTTGTCGCGGCAGCGAGCCCCAAGGCAGCATGAACGACGAAATTGCCGTTGGGAAGGGACAGGTTTGGCGTCGCGTCGGTGGATTGCGCGACGAGTTTGTGGTTTCCGTCCGTTCCCGGGACTTCCTCGAATATGCGCCATTGCAGGCCTTCCCGCACCGGCTGCGTGTCGGTGGTGGCAAAAAGCGCCGACAGCCGGACAATGCCGTGCGTCGCCTCGACGGGAGCGGTGTCAGGGGTAAGCGGCAAACGGGGGAAAGGAGCGGGGGGATTTCCCGCTTTCGGCGATTGCGCCGCGACAGGCCAAGCCACCAGGCACAGCGCCGCCAATCGCGCAAGCAATGCCCCGCGGGCGACGAAGCCTTGTCCGGTCCGGCCGGAAGCCGGTCTTGCCAGCTGCCGCAAGCCTTACTCCTCCTGGCGGTGGAAAACGCTTGATGCCGCCGCCGCGAGATTGGTCAGCGACAGCGGGTGAAAAGAAAACGCGACCCGATGGTGGCCGGCCGGAACCTCAACACCGCGAAACAGAATATTGGTGTGAAGCACCGGTTCCTTACGCCCATCGACGCGAGCCTCCCAGCCTGGATAGAAAAGATCGTGCAGCACGACAATGCCCGCCTTTGGGGCGTCGACGTCGATCTCGACCAAGCTATCGGCGTAGTTGACGATCGCGACACGCGATAGGCCCGGTGCTTCAGGCGAGGTTGGGCTTACGGATTGGTCCAACCGTTGCCCCGCGTGGCTCGCGGTTTGGAAGCGCTCTTGGCCCGTGCCTCGGGCATAGGGACCGCCGTGAAGATCGGCCATGCTTGCCTGGTCGATCAACACCTCGCTCGCCGGATCGAAGCCGGGAAGGACATGTTGGTCGAGAACTTCGTCATTGTCGACGGGCTCGACCGCCGACGCAAAGTAGGCTCTCGGCACGGTTTTGCCGAGCTTGTAGATATACATGGTACCGCTTGTATAGATCGCCTGAGCCTTCGGTCGCGGGATGTCGCGTGGCAGTTCCGTCAATGGGCGATCGAGGACCAAATATTCGAGCCCGAGCAACGCCGCAAGATAGCTATTGTAGCCGCGAAAAGTGCCCGGATAGTGGCGCACAGAGAAATCCTCGGCACCCTGCCCAGCGCCGACCGCGCGTTCGTAATCGCCGATGCGCAAGGGATTGTAGCCGAGCGTGTTTTCGAATTTGAGGATCATCGACGCATTCTGCCACGCCCCTTTGAGGCCTAGAATCTCGACGCGCGGACGGTCACCGCCGCGTATTTTGGCGGCGATTTCGTGGCGCAGAACTTCGATGCCCGCGGCTTCGGCGGGTTTCATTCCGGCATAGAGGCCGTAGCTTTCGAGCGGTTCCGCGTTGAGCGGGGAGGCGGCATTGCGCCAGAGGATTTCGGTCCCGCTTAAGAGCACGAACAAACTCGCCGCGAGTGCCCGCCTTGGGCGTGCTTGAGGCCCGGACAATACGGCGGCGCCTGCAGTCGCCAGCGCCGTTGCAACCGCGAGCGCGGCGAGCGAATTCGTCAGGTGGTCTTGCCGCAGGGAAAAGACGAGGCCGGTGCAGGTCAGCACGGCCAGCGCGAGCGTCGCCGCACCGGCGAGCGTGATGGCCAGCCATTTCGGCAGCGTGCGGAAAGGCTTCGGCAGTCCTTCCTCGACATAGCGATGCAGCAAGAATCCGGCCGCGAAAGCAAGTGCGATATTAATAAGAAACGTCGCGTCCGCGGGCCTCCGGTAGAGGGACACGCCGGGGATCCAGTCAAACGCGAGCGCGAAGAACGGAGTATAGCGTCCCAGCGCGTAAACGAGCGCCAGCAAAAGCAGAATGAGAAAGAACCGCCCGCGCCGCGCGAACAACCGGCCGGTTCCAAATCCGTGCCACGCGATGAGCACGAACGGAAGCGTGCCGATGAAAAGATAATCGATGCCGCGGTCGGTCCAGTCGGCGTGCGTCATGGTGGCGTAGTCAGGAGGCCCCCAGTAATCATCAAGATCGAGGGAGCCGAAGAAATTCGGTGCGAACAACGTGATCAGATTGACCGGCGCGAGCGAACCCGCCGCCGCGACCCCGAAAGGAATGCCCGGCCGATTCGATTCGGCAAGAAACTGCATGGTCAACATTGCCGGTACGATCAATATCGCGAGGATCAGGGCGGCGCTCAACGCCAGGACTCCGGCACGGGAGCGCAGATAGACAAGCGCGTTTCCCGATTGGGCCGCGGCAAAGACAAGATAACCCGCAAGAACCGTGCAAAGCAGGAAGGCGACCTGATCGCGGCCGAGCGCCATCAAGGATGCGGCGAGGCCAAACGCAAGCGCGAAACGATAGGAGCGGCGCGCGAGCGCGATATCGAGGCACCACAAGGCCGCTGGAAAGAACGAATAGGAAATGATTATGCCGGTGTGCTGGAGCCTCGAGGACGCGGCGCCGCCGAGCATGAAAATGAGCGCCGCAAGGACCGCCCCCGCCGGATGCCAGCGCCAGCGCCGCAAGAGGCCCAGAACGCAAACCCCTCCGGCGAAAAGATGCGCGAGGATGACCGCATCGAAGAGTTGCATCGAGGCATTTGGCGCAATCAACGCGAACAGCGCCATGCTCGGCGTGAAGATCAAGGATTGCGGATCGGCGATCGCCGGATGGCCGCCGAAATGATAGGGGTTCCAAAGCGGAGTTTCGCCGTTGTGCAAGGCATCGCCAAGGAAACGGAACATCGGATAAAAATGGTTTTTCGAATCCCATGGCACGACCGTTCCGGTGAAGAGCCAAGAGGCCAGCGCGAGCCCGTAAAAGATGACGAGGCTTAATACCGCAAGCCGGAGGGCGCTTCTCGTCCAAGCTTGTGCCGTATCCCCATTTTCAGCTTCGAAATGACTAGAGCCCTGTCGTGCAAGACTGGTGGACGATGCGGCATTGTCGAAAAGCGACATGGAGAAATCCGATTCGGGCTGGTTCATTGATGCATGGCAAGCCCACGGCCGGGGAAGCCGGGAATGGGCCGGGCAATGCAGGGCGGGCCGGTGACTGAATCGCCGGTCATGAGCAATGCGCTGTTGGAGTGGATCTTCATGGATCTTCATGGATCTTATTTAGCATGGCATCTCTGTCCAAGAGATGCGGGCTAACGAGCGAGCTAAGCGGAGTGCCGGCAGTAGACCCCGGCGTAGGGCAAACGGCACGGCACCACCCCGCCCGAAGGAATGGCCGCGACTGCTCCTAGGCCTTCGGCCGTCATTCATTGCGGGAATTCTTTCCCTGTTAAAGCGACTAGCCCCTATCGCTCGCCTTCCGACGCGCGCGCGGCGGACACATGCTCAACATGGCGGCGCGGACTTGCCCGGTTTTCCGCTCGCAAACGAGCGAGACCAGGAAGGCGGCCAAAAGACAAGTCGCGCTGGTGACCCCAAATTCCATAAACGCCGCCGGACTCGGCGGAACTTTGTCTTGTGGAAATCCGATGTTTTGAAATATGGCGACGGTGAGGTATACAAGCGGGGTGTGGATGGCATAAAGCGTGTAGGAAAACCCTGCCGCCCAACCGAAGAGACGCGGCGCGAGAGGAAATGCGGCCATGGGGCGGCAAGCAATCGCGATGGCAGTGCCGGCCGCAATGATCGTGTCGGTTTCGAGCACGCTTGCGCCCTTGAGCCGTGATAGGGTCATCCCGGCGATGATCAAGCCAGCGCCCAAAAGTCCCGCCGGGAGCGCGACGAGCCCGGCCCGCAGAACGCGGTATGAGCCGGCGCCGAGGAACCAAGCGCTGAACCAAAACACCGCCTCCTTGGGATAGGCGGAGACCGTCGCCGCGATCGCGCAGACCAGCGCAATAGCCATCAGGCGAAGACCGGGAGAAGCCTCCCACACGATCAGTTGGAGGATCGCGGGGGCAAACAGATACAGCGCCCATTCGTAACCGAGCGACCACAGGCTAGGATTTTGGTACCAAGCGGGGCAACTGAAGCCCTCCAATCCGGCGAGATGGCAAATCGCCTGCGAAACACCGCCGAAATCCATTTGTTGTTGGTCAAACAGCGGCCGGACAGGTCCGGTGCCGGGATCGCTAAGCAGGAGTGAACCAAACCAAAATACTGCCCCGGTGATCACCAGGGCCGGGAGGGAGACGATATAGATGCGGACGAACCTCGCAATGAGGTAACGCACGAGATCAAAACTGCCCCGCTGGATGGAATCGGCGAGGCTTCCCCCTATCAGGAAACCACTCAGGACAAAAAATATGACAACAGCTTCGTGCCCCAAGTCGGTCATGAAATAAAACAGCTTCAGGAATAGGCCAGGTTGCGCGGCCACGCCAGTATCGAGAAAATAAAAGTCACGGGTATGCGCGAACAGCACAAGGAGCGCCGCCGTCGCGCGCAGAAAATCAAGGAGCGGCCAATGATTTGGCGCTTTGCTGGCCGTTTCGGTCATCCCCCGTCCCCTGGCTCAAATTAGCGTGAATTCCCATCACCGCCGCCGCATGGCGGCGCTTCCGGGACGGCGATGTCCATCGCCGGCACGCCGCAAGGCGTGGTCATCGGCGGCGCGGCGGGATGCACGCCCATGTCTTCCGCGCGAGGAGCCGGCTTCAAGTGGGCGGCGGCGAAAGCGGCTTGTTTGCCAAAGCCGCCCGCAATCTTTCGCGCCATTCCGCCGTCCATGCGATGAAACCCAGAAGGACAACGCCCAAGATAGCGATGAATGCATCCGATGCAACATGCCCGCCATAAACGAAGCGGAATATCTGCCCGCTCAGGCTGAGAAGAGACAGGGCGCAGAACACGCTGAGCGAATTACGCCCGAGAAGGCATAAAAAGCCAGGAAGACGCGGTATCCACCGGCAGATGACTTTGAAGGAGCCGGCAAAAATCGCCGTCAAGGCCAGACTATGAATGAGCCGTGACGGCGATAGAAACGTCTTGTCGAACGTAAAAAAGAGCTTCGGATCGGGGAGATAGACCGGATCGGGGTCGAAACCGGTCATCCCCACGGCAACGCCAAGCGCCACCACCGGCAGAGCGAGCCAGCGCAAAATGGCACGGTGACGCCGCGCAAAACTGCCAATCCCGTCTTCGCCCGCGAGCAGGAAACCGACAACATAGATGAGCTGCCACGCGAGCGGATCAAGGAACCAGGTGCCCTCGACTGGCCAGGTGGGCAAGTTCACGCCGAACACGAGAGCGGCGACATAGATCGCGAGCGAAGCGAGCAGCAAAAGCGCCGGAGCATGACGGTGGAGAAGCGCGACCGCCGGAGCGATAAAAATTAAAACGACATACAGGGGAAGAATGTTGAAATAGCCGAGCTGATGGGTGAGCAAAACGAGACCGATATGTGCCTTGATGGGATCGTTGAAGACAGCGGACGCATTGTGCCAGTCGAGGAGGAAGGGCGCGTCGAGAAAGATCGCGGCCGCCGCGAGAAGGGCGATGGCCAGCTCCGTGACGACCATCTGCGCGACATAGACTTGGAAGGCGCGGGATTCTAGCCGCAGAATGAGCCATTTTGCCGGCAGCGCGCGGGCAGGACCTTCGATAAGTTTGCGCATCGCCCAACCGGCGAGAAAGACAAAAAGCTCGGCCGAGTCCGACAGCGACACGTTGCGAAAGGTGAAACGCTCGAAATAGATCCCCGGAATGTGGTTGATGAAAATCGTAACGAGGGCAAAGCCGCGCCAGAAATCAATCTCGTTGGGCGCGCGCATGGTCTATGCAAAAACCTTCTCGCGTCCCAGCTGCCCGCCGCGGCAAGCTACAAGGTTGAGGGCTTACCCCGCCGCGCCCGCCGCTTCTCGTCCACCGGATGACGGCCTTGGCGAGGCTGAGATTGCCGCGTTCGACGGATTTTGGCAAGGCCGGTCCCTTGCCGCGATGCCCACAAAAGCCGGTGAGATCGGCCCCCCGCGTTAAACCCGGGGGCGCGCGACGGACAATGGCGACATAACGGCCGTGGGGGACGACCTTCGCGCCGATTTTGATAGGTTTCTCCTGCCCGGCATCGCGGCGAACGAAAGGGTCGCCGGATTCATCCCTATCGGGCACGCGGACGATCCGCACGGGGACCGCCCACGTCCGCCGCTTGCCGACATT
The DNA here is from genome assembly GCA_036513565.1 of Methylocella sp. GTDB lineage: Bacteria > Pseudomonadota > Alphaproteobacteria > Rhizobiales > Beijerinckiaceae > Methylocapsa. The sequence goes on from DATBYR010000279.1 coordinate 7,972, forward strand.
GTGACGCGGTTTTAGAGCATGATTTTGAACGGTCACGCTCCAAGAAATTCGTCGAAGCCTCGTGGCGTGCCGAATCCCGTGGACGGATCGGATCGGTGCCGTCCATTGGGGGGACAGTCGCGGCGGCCGCGCCGGTTCAATCCGGATGCAAGCGGCGCCTTGAAAGAATCGTCACCCGTGGGAAAGCGCGCGACAAAGTCCGTGGCGCGTGCGATCATGCCGGGCGGCCGGTCGCGGCGGGTGGGAGACTAGGGGAATGGCGAATATTTGGGTGCGCAAGCCGATAGCGGTACTTCAAGCGGAGGCAAAAGAAGGCGAATTCGGATCGGGCCCCGGCGAAGCGCAATTGCGCCGGACGCTCTCGCTTTGGAGCCTTGTCGCGCTTGGCATCGGCTGCATCATCGGCGCCGGCATCTTTGTGTTGACCGGCCATGCCGCCGCCGCGAATGCCGGACCAGCCATCAGTCTCTCTTTCGTGCTCGCTGGAATCGTCTGCGCCTTCGCGGGCCTCTGCTATGCCGAAATGGCTTCGACCGTGCCGATAGCGGGCAGCGCCTATACCTATGCCTATGCGACAATGGGGGAATTCATCGCCTGGGTCACCGGCTGGACCCTGATCCTCGAATATGCTTTTGGCGCGACAACTGTCGCGATTGGCTGGTCCGGCTATGTCACAAGCTTCTTGCGCGATCTCGGCGTAGTTATTCCCGCGGAATTTGCCTTAGGCCCGCTCGCCTATGATCCGGCGAGCCGAAGCTGGACTTCGACCGGCGCGCTAGTCAACCTTCCGGCGGTCGTCATCGTCCTGGCGCTCACCGTCTTGCTTGTCATCGGGATCAAAGAATCCGCCACGTTCAACAATATCATTGTCGTCATCAAGCTGGCGATCGTCGTCCTTTTCATCGTTGCCGGAGTGTGGTTCGTCAAGACCTCGAATTGGGTGACCCCGAACAATCCGACGGGCGCCTTCATTCCGCCCAATATTGGACCCGGCCAATATGGCTGGAGCGGGATTATTCGCGGCGCGGGGGTGGTTTTCTTTGCCTATATCGGCTTCGACGCCGTTTCGACCGCCGCCCAGGAAGCTCGCAACCCCCAGCGCGACATGCCGCTTGGCATCCTCGGCTCGCTCGCGATTTGCACCATCCTTTATGTGCTGGTCAGCCTCGTCATTACCGGCATCGTGCCGTTCGACAGGCTCAATGTTCCCGACCCGATCGCTCTCGGCGCCGATGCCATCGGGCTCGACTGGCTCGCCTCCATCATCAAGCTCGGCGCAATTCTTGGCCTGAGTTCGGTCATTCTGGTGCTGTTGCTCGGCCAGCCGCGGATCCTGTATTCGATGGCGCGCGACGGCCTGCTGCCGCCATTCGCGGCGATCGTGCATCCCAAGTTTCGCACCCCCTATGTCACGACGCTGCTCACCGGCGCGATCGTCGCGATCCTGGCGGGTCTTTTGCCGATCGGTCTCGTCGGCGAACTGGTGAGCATCGGCACCTTGTTCGCGTTTGCCATGGTCTGCGCCGGCGTTCTCGTGTTACGGATCACCCATCCGGAGATTCACCGCCCGTTCAAGACGCCGGCGGTATTTGTTGTGGCGCCGCTTGGTGCCGCTTCGGCGGTTTTTTTGATGCTCGGCCTGCCTGGCGATACTTGGCTGCGGCTAGTCGTCTGGCTCGTGATCGGCCTTGCCATTTATTTCTTGTACGGCCGCAACCACAGCCATTTGGCGCGGCGCCAAGAAGGCGGAGAGGCCGGCCTCTGACTGGGGCCCGGCGCGGCGGTTCCGACCATTGAACTTTAGCGGTAGCGGCTCGGTTTGAATGTCGCCTTCCGGCCGAAGCGGACTATCCGCACAAAGAGAGTTGGCGCCTTTGGAAATGTGCGAAATTCAAGAATTATGCACAGCGCATAAGTCACTGTCGTAATAGCAATTTTCGCCAAAACTGCCATCCAAAACCGCCAAGTGTTTTCTGGAGTCGCGTGAAGCGTTCCAGATCGGGCCCTATGCGACTTTGACGACGACCGGCGCGCCGCGCAAGAATGGTTGTGGAGTGATGCTGCGGGTACGCTTTGCGGGAGATCGGTATAGCCATGTTCGAGCGCGTTAAGGACATAACCAGCTTAGTCAGGGACATCGGTGTAATCGTCGGCGTTCCAACGATCATCACTGTTGGCATCAGTCTTTACGACATTCAGTCGAAAGCGCTTGACCAGCAGGTAAAAGCCAACGAGGCCCAGATCAGGGCGCTTGAGTCCCAGAACAACGTTCTCAAGGAAACACAGTTTGACCGCGCACTCACAATAATTAAGAGTCAAAGAGAGACTTACGATTTGGAGAGGGTTGACTTAGAGAAAAAGATCAATGATCTGCGCAGGTCAGGAGACGAAAGAGTTGCCTCCCTCGAAGCGAGGCTGAGGGAGACCACAAAAAACATACAAACAAGTGACAGGACCATATCGGTATTGGGAACCGCCCGGAGTTCTACAATTAACGTCGGGATTCCACCTGAACAGATCATTGAGCTGCTGAAACCGCTTCAAGACCTCACAGAAGGTCAGAAGGGAATGATCAGTCGGCTCCAGAGCGATCTCGATCTCAACGAACATCAGATGCGCGCTGCGCTGGACATTGTGGGCGAGACAAATATTCCGCCCGAACGGCTCGCCGCAAAGCTGGTCGAGATCGCTCAGAAGTTCAATGATCTGAAATCGGCCATCACGGCGCAGCCCGGGGTATCTCGATGCGGTAAAGCGATTCGGTAAAGCGGGGCGATTGGTCGCAATCTGGGTCGGTGCCTAGCTTTGTTAGGACAGCGACACAATCCGTAAAGTGTGTGCCCAAATCAAGAAATCTGCGCGCCGATTTTGAGCCTTAAACGGAGGGGTTTTGATAGACGTAGCGTCGAACGCTTCCAGCAGGCGCAGAACATGCCGTATTTTGATGAAGCCAGTCTTAGGCGTCTAGCGGAAGGCTTTGGCGCTGTTCCGGACAAGGCGCAGCGTTTGACGGAGGCGTTACTTGCTCGCGAATACGTATCGGAATCCGCCAAAGAATACGCCCATCACGGAGTATGTCGGCGACTAAGCATTCTTGCTCGATGCATTGAACAGATTTACAGGCGTCTCCCGCCAGAGCGTGATGAAGTGCCTCCGCGTGAAGCGCTGCTTGATACGACAATCGGCATTCAGGCGTTCGTCTTCAATGCTTACGGCGTGCTCGACAATCTCGCTTTCGTGTGGGTAAAGGAAAAACATGTCACGAAGCCCAACGGCCAGCCGCTTCCGAACGGGCGGGTCGGGCTGACCGCTGACAAAGGAGAAGTCCGGCAATCGTTTTCTCCAGAGATGCAGGCTTACCTCCGCGAACGCGACGCTTGGCTTGCTTACCTTGAAGGCTTCCGCCATTCCCTCGGGCACCGTATTCCGCTTTACATACCGCCCTACATCATTGCCCCCGCGCAAGTGAATCTCTATCAGGACCTTGAGGCTCGCATGAATGCGGCTCTTTTCGAGCGCCGAGACTTAGCGGAGCACGCTCGTCTGGAGGCCGAACAAAAAGCACTGATGCGCTTCCGGCCTTGGATGAAGCACTCCTTCACCGATCCCACCCCACCTGTGCCCTTCCACCCGCAGGTGTTGGCCGACTTCGCGACGGTGGAGGAGATATGCCAGAAGGTCCTAGCGGAGTTAGATCGATGAAGGGGGCAATTCACCGTCCTCCGAGCGTGCAAAAATCAAGAATTCCGCTCGCCAATTTCAGTGTTGATATATCAGGCACTTAACGCATGCAAAATATTGGGGCGAATGTCTCCTCACCACCCTTTGCAGATATTCGAATTGGCGCACTCCCACTTCATCAGATGAATTGACCAAGTCAAATGCCAGCGGCTTCCGCGCGCCGTCCGGTAGTCTACTTTTCACTGCTTGACTTTCAC
>DATBYR010000280.1:0-2638 GCA_036513565.1 Methylocella sp.
TCGCACAGCCAAGGAAACCTCCATCCGGGGTGAATTCATTCAGACGGTGCTCGTCACGCTCCTTGGCTACACGCCCTTCCGTGCGGGCGAAACCTTCACGATTGCAACCGAAGAACCCTTGGGCATAGGCGCCGTCGATACTGCGCTTGGGACATTCTTCGGCAGCGAAAGGACTGTTCTCGCGCCGTTCGAACTGAAGGGGCCGGGAACCGACGACCTCGACGCCATCATGCCAGGGCGAAACAAAAGCCCCGTCCAGCAGGCCTGGGAATATGCCATCGACGCGCCGGGCGCCAAATGGGTGCTCGTCTCCAATTGCGCGGAGATCAGGCTCTATGCATTTGGCCATGGCCGCGAGCTATACGAGACATGGGATCTTGGGCTTCTCGACAACCCGCAAGAGCATGAGCGGCTTTGGCTGCTCGTCGGCGCGCAGAACCTTCTCTCCGGCCGCGCGGCGCGGCTGCTCGACGAAAGCGCCAACGAACAAAAGGACATCACCAACAAGCTCTATGTCGATTACAAGAAGACCCGCAATACTCTCATTCAGACGTTGCAGGATCAGCCGCCGCGCCTCGCGGCGCTCTCAGCAATCGAACACGCGCAAACGATCCTTGACCGAGTCCTCTTTATCGCATTCGCCGAATCCACGTCATTGTTGCCGGAAAAGTTGATCCGCAAGGCATGGGACCAAAAAAGCCCGTTTCGTCCCAACGGCGCATGGGAAAATTTCGTCGGGCTTTTCGAGGCCGTGGACAAAGGTAATCCGGCGCTCGACATCCCGGCCTACAACGGCGGGCTTTTCGCTAGAAACGCCATTATCGACGCCTTGGGCCTCTCGAATTTTGTCTGCGAGAATTTCGCGAAAATCGCGGATTACGATTTTTCGAGCGACGTGCCGGTCAGCGTGCTCGGACATATTTTCGAGCAATCCGTTTCCGACATCGAGGCCATGCGCGCGCAGGCGCAAGGGCAGGAGCCGCCCAGGACCACCAAGCGCAAGCGCGATGGCGTTGTATATACGCCCGATTTCGTCACGCGCTTCATCGTCGAGGAAACCATCGGCAAGACTCTTTTGGAGCGCTTCGCGGCGGTGCTTGATGCGCATGGCGTTGTCGCGGCCAAGAGCGAAAAAGGTATCGCCTACGATTGGACACAAGAGGTGGAGCGCGCCGTTTGGCGCGACTACCGGCAAGAGCTGCGCGGCCTCACCATCGTTGATCCCGCGTGCGGTTCCGGCGCGTTTCTCATCGCTGCGTTCGATTATCTCGCGGCGGAATATAAGCGCGTGGCCGAACGCCTGGCCGCGCTCGGAGAGGCGGTCGATGCGAGCGAGGTGGACCGCGAAATCCTTGCAGGTAATCTGCATGGCGTCGATCTCAATCCGGAGCCAGTCGAGATCACCAAGCTGGCGCTTTGGCTGAAAACCGCGAAACGCGGCAAGCTGTTGCAGGACCTTGAGCAAAGCATCAGATGCGGCAACAGCCTGATCGCCGATAAAAACGAGCACGGCCGCGCCTTCGACTGGCGAGCGGAGTTTCCGGACATTTTCGCGCGTGGCGGCTTCGACATCGTGCTCGGCAATCCGCCCTATGTCCGCATGGAGACGATAAAGCCGTTCAAACCGTATCTCGAAACGCATTATGCGGTCGCGGCGGACCGGGCGGACCTTTACGCCTATTTTTACGAGAAAGGGTTTGAGCTGCTGCGGCCCGGCGGGCGGCTCGGATACATCTCGTCATCGACCTTTTTACGCACAGGATCGGGCGAAAATTTGCGGCGCTATCTTCGGACGCGGGCGGAAATCGAGACCGTCGTCGATTTTGGCGATCTGCAAATCTTCGAGGGCGTGACGACCTATCCCGCGATCATAACGATGCGGCGGGCGCCATCGGCCAACGAGGATGGCCAAGTAGGCGAGCTTCGCTTTATCAACATCAAATCGAACGTGCCTGAGGATTTGTCCCGGGCTTTTCGCGCCGATGCGCAAGCCATGCCGCGCGCGCGGCTCGGCGACGGCTCTTGGCAATTGGAAGGCGACAAGCTTGCCGCGCTGCGGGAGAAAATCAAGGCAGGCAAGAAAACGCTCGGCGATGTTTATGGGCCGCCGCTTCGAGGTATCGTGACTGGCCTCAACGAGGCTTTCATCGTGAGCCGGGAGAGGCGCGACGAACTAGTGGCGCGCGACGCGCGGTCTGCTGAATTGTTGGTCCCTTTCCTTCGCGGCGAGAACATTAAGCGATGGCGCGTCGAAAGCGAGGATTTGTTCCTGATCAATATTCCGAAGGGCAAGGTCAAGATCGAGAATTTCCCCGCGATCCGGGATCATCTCTTGCCGTTCAAACCCGCGCTTGAGGCGCGTGCAACGAAACAAGAATGGTTCGAGCTACAGCAAGCGCAGTTGGCTTATCAGCCGATTATGAAGAATCGGAAGCTTATTTGGCCTCACTTCCAACCGAGCGCGTCATCCTGCATGGACGATGCTGGCGACTTTTTAAACAATAACATGAATCAGCCGATCGTCGAAATCGGACCTGGCGCTCACATCAAAGGCCCGCTCGTCGTGCGGGATGCCGCAACGGGAGAGGTTATATTTTCTGTTCGCACTGACAGTAAGCTGGATGTCGAAGCTGGCTCT
>DATBYR010000281.1:0-2763 GCA_036513565.1 Methylocella sp.
TGGCCCGCGGCGCGCCTCACGCGCGGGATCGCCCGGCGTACCACGCGATGGCGAAAAGCACGACGGCGACGGCCGCCGCGGCGAGGCCATGCTTGATGTGCACGCGCGGCGAGCCGGCTTCGAACCCCGGAAAAACGCCCGGCAGCGAGCCCGCGGGCACGAGCCAGTAAACGATTGCGATCACCACAAACGCCAAGCCCAAAACGATCGCGAGGGTACGCATGTCCGAATTGCTCCTCGGCAAGATCACGACGGCGGAATGATCCACCCGCAAGGGGTGACACGATTTTTTAATCGCCAATGCGGGGGCTGACAATGGCCGCGGAGAACGGGGCGAGCCGCTTGCGGCTGCGCTCGAACCTTCGCCGGCGGCTCACCGCGGAACTGATCGTTTGCACCTCAGAGGCGCTAGGGGTCGCCAGCCAAAGCCACTAATGTCAGCTTTTGGGGTACTGCGGACATCGGTCCGCGGTTGGCCCTGATCGCGTACGACGCGACTGACCCACAGCGGTCATAGGCCCGACCGATCCTTTAGTGCAGCGGGTCTGCTGCCTCATCCGTGATGTGCTATCGTCTGGGGTGCGGCCCCTGGAAAGAAGCGCCCAGGAGGAAGCACGGGCCCGATCAGGGAACGCGCCCCAAGATATGGATGTCCCTCCCTAGAGCCCGAACGTTCGGCCATGGCCTATTTCAAATACATACCCTTCGAACGGTTCGAGTCCCTTCGCCGTCGGCGTATTCGCTTCACGCAGCCTGGCGCGTTCAATGATCCTTTTGAAATGCCCGCGTTCAAGGCTAAAGAGGCCGAGGCGGCTCGGCTCGCGGGTCTTGCCGGCCTAAGTGTCCAGACTGGTGAGATCCTCGGCGGCCTCTCGCAGGGACATATCCCGGCAGCGGCGTTTGTCCCGCCGATTTCATATTTTCTCGGGACTGCTCCCGGGACAACCAAGCGCCAAAGCAGACCGGTCCCGTCCGAGACGGCAATCGACAAGATCCGCAAGATCGATCAGGTCTTTGGCATCCTGTCGTTCTCCATGACTGCCGACAATCTGCTTCTTTGGGCGCACTATGCGAGCGAACATCGCGGTCTCGCCGTGGAAATTGATCCACGCGACCGCGAGTTCAATCGTCACACATCGCGCGATCAAAACTTCGAACGAGCGGGACGAGTAAGATACTCTGCGGAGCGCCCTCACATCCCGGAGACCGATGAAATCCTCTTCGACCATTTCTTTGTAAAAAGCCCAGAATGGTCATACGAGCAGGAGTACCGAATTGTCCGCAAATTTGAGTCGGCCCTCGAAACGATCGATGTGAAGCCGTTCCCCATCCATCTATACGATCTGCCTGCAAGCGCCGTTCGCGGGGTCATCTTCGGCGCTCGCGTGACACCAGAACAACGACGTGCTCTCATTAAGGAAACGATGGCCGATCCGGCTTTCGCGCATGTCGGCTTTGCCGAGGCTGTCTTGGACCCGACTGAGTTCAAGGTGGACATTCGCACCCTCGACCGAAAAGCCTTTGGCGGCCCTATTCAGGGGTAATTGTCATCTGACGAAGTGATCGAAGAGGCGGCCGTGATGTCTGCTAATGGCACTAAGCGGACATGCTGGTCGTGTCGGTCGATGTCCGCTTTCGGGGGCAAAGCGGACATGTCCTAAGAACGGCGCGAGGTCTGCTTATGACCCCAAGCGGTCATTCGGAAGCATTCGATGGACTTACGAATTGGCCCTAGATTTTGGTCGTCCTGAGCGTGAAGTAGCCACAGACCGCGATCAAAGCGTGGTAACGTCCCTCCATTGCATGGGCATGACCCCCACGGGAGGGTCACATGGCAATCCATAACGAACGGCGACAATTCATATTCGCGCTTGGCGGTGCGGCGGTGGCGTGGCCGCTCACGGCGCGCGCACAGCAGCCGAAGGTGCCGACCATCGGCGTGCTGGTTATTGGCAATATAAGCCCGGAAGAATTCTGGCGGGAGTTTCGGCAGGGACTACGCGATCTGGGGTATATCGAGGGGCAGAACATTCGATTTGAGTTTCGGTCGGCGGAAGGACAGATCGACCGGCTTCCCGAACTGGCAGCTGAGCTGGTTCGTCTCAAGGTCGATGTCATCGTCACTTGGTTCACGCCCACCGCTGTGGCGGCAAAGCAAGCGACGCGGGAAATCCCGATCGTGATGGCCGAGACCGGAGATCCGATCGGCACGGGCCTGGTCATGAGCCTTCCCCGACCGGGTGGAAATGTCACCGGCATCGCGAGCGTAACCGCCGAACTGGCCGGCAAAAGCGTCCAATTGATCCGCGACATGCTGCCGTCGGCGCGCCGGGTCACCGCTCTGGCCAACGCGACCGATCCCTTCTCCAAACCTTTCCTCGAACAGATCCAGCTTGGCGGCGAAGCCACCGGAACCGCAATCAACCCTATCAGGATTAGCAACAATGAGGAGTTCGAGAGCGCTTTCGCCGCGATGGAGAGAGACCGGCCCGACGCCATCATCGTTCAGCCCAGCCTGCCGAGCAAGCGCGCGGCCGAGCTGGCGCTGCAACACCGCGTGCCGGCGGTTTCCGTGCCGCGCTGGTTCGCCGACGAAGGCGGGCTGATGTCGTACTCCGCGATATATGCGGACCTTTTTCGCAAGGCTGCCGTGTACGTCGACAAAATCCTCAAAGGCGCCCAGCCCGCCGATTTGCCGGTCGAGCAGCCAACTCGTTTCCAACTGGTCATCAATATGAAAACCGCCAAGGCGCTTGGCATTAC
>DATBYR010000282.1:0-12195 GCA_036513565.1 Methylocella sp.
ATCGGAATGCCTGCCACGCCCTTGCCCTTTAATACGGCCACCAACAAGCGTTTCATCAATTTCAACATGCTTTCCATCGCCGCCCAGGAGGCCGCGATGGTCTGCCGATGCCATCAGCTTACGTAGTTCGTGACACATGCGCCAAGCGCATTTGTAGGTAACGCCGGTTTGCAGTTCGATCTCTTTAGCAGCAACGCCATGGCGTGTGCTGGTCATTAAGTACATGGCAAAAAACCAAATTGTCAGTTTGGTGCTCGACTTGTGAAAAATTGTTCCGGCGCATGGATAGATGTGATGCCCGCATTCTTGGCAGGCATAGGCTCGACGGGCGTGCATCGGATGGAACCGGGTGCGTCTATTGCAAACGTGGCAGTGTGTTTCGTTGCCCCCGTGGAGAATTTCCATGACCTTGGCCAAACACGCGTTGTCATTTGGATACTCGATTTGGAATTCTTGAAACGTATATTCGGCCATGGCGGTTACCCCTACCTGCGATTGAGGGATAGCCTACTCGCCCTTTCACTTGTTGTCAAGGGATAAACGCGAAACAATTTGGTACGATTGGGGCCAAAAACCTTACAAGGCCGAAACATCGGCACCTTCTTCAATCATGTAAGATCGATTAAGATCGATCGATTTTTTGGTACAATTCCAGAAGCGGGCCGCCGCGGCCTCGATGGCTCAGCCGGTTTGCGGGAAGTCATCCCCGATGTAAGATTCGCTCGAATCAACCGGCCGCAAACGACGGATTATTTTCGCACCGGACTTATGCACCAAGAAAACCATTAAAAATCAAAGGCCTAATTTTTGTGCAGAAGTCTTGATTTTTGCACCATGCACCTACGGCCTGCCGAAGGGCGCTGGCTAACTTAAGCCAAGCTTTTACATTGTATGCTGTTGAGACGAAAGAAGCCGATAATCGGCAAAGAAAATTGCGCCTGTCGCAGCGATGCGGCAGGATTTCCTATGTGAGGGAATGTGAATCCATGACGTGGGATTTGAAAGAACCGGAATGTCTGACACAAGCACGGTTGATAACAGCGGCACCGGAGTTTGTCTTCGAGCAGCTTAAATTCTACGGAGAGAATGTCGGAAAGGGGCACGGAAAGGCGGAGCTTGAGAATCAGCTTCTCATCCGTGATGACAAGCTGATTAATCTCGCTTTAGCCCAGTTCGGAACCGACAAGGCGATTGTCGTCGAGCTTTACAATAGAACAAGTGACAACCACACGAATCCGGATCACGAAGCCTATGACAAAGGGCTTCGTGTTGCTTGCCTGTCAAACCGGCACTTCGACTATTTCAACTGGCCGGACTTCGATTTAAATGCCCTAATGAGTAAAGGGCTAAGTCCCGAAGCGGCGGCACTGCTAAGCAATCCCTCTGTCCCGCCATCAGTTCTCGTAACACTCTTCAAGAAGACAGAGAGCTTTTCTCAGGTCGACGAAAAAAATTGGCTCTGGATGATCCAGACTGCTGCGAACAACGAACGGCTCAACACTGACGAAAGTACCATTGACGGCCCCGATATGGGGCTTTGGGATATTCATAAGGCAATATTTCATTTTCTCGAAACGGCTCCTGTAACATCGCATTCTGTTCATGCAACGCGCACGCTACTAAATGCTCTAGAACCTAAGCATTGCGCTTGGCCGGATGAAATTTCGTATATCATCGACAGGTGGCGCAAAGCGGAAGTTAAAAATTATAAGGGCGATGTTGAAGAAGGTTGGTCAACGCATTTGCCGTTAAGCGAGGAACTAGCTTGTCTAATTGGCATTCTATACGGCCACAGAAGCACCACACAAAAAAACAAGCCGTCATTATTTGGAACCGCCGATGATAAAGATATTCCCCTACGTTGCGCATACTATGGCTGCGCACAAATGTCTAAAAAGGAAACCATTGCCGGTTATGAAAAGGACAAAAATGTTTTCCTTTTTGCGGCACTGAAAAATGAATCACTATACCTTAACAAAAAAACACGCGCGCTGCTTGAGCATTATATCGGGGGCGATTTCCGCCACGAATATAAACACCGCTGCCAACAAATTCAAAAAACACATAAGTGGTTTGACCCGCGCCCGACAACGGAAACTGGGCGCGATGTCATGGAAGATTTAAACCCTGAGTCAAGCCGAGAAACGACGCTTCTAGAAAACATTAATCGGCAAAACGCAGTGCTGATTGATCGGATAGCTAATTATGAGCGTCGTCTTTATTGGGCTATCATTATCGTGATCGGTGTAATGTATTATCTGCTCAAGGGCTAGGCCGCGCCGGAGCGCAGCACTTTATTCCAAAATTCTCTTGATTTCTGCACAAGCGCCTGCCGCCGCCTAGACACTTTGTGAATTTGATGAGCAGACTAATGAAGTCAGAGAGAAGATGGAGCATCAGCGGAATGATGGCCTCGAAGAGGAAGCCGAGGAAGCGTTCGACGATCAAGAACGCCGACGCCATTGATCGCATTGACAAGATGGTCCCGCTGATCATCGAAAACGTAAGGACTGCGATTAAATTAGAGTCCGCGCTCGAGACTGGGAACGAGGTCGTGCGTGAAATCCGAGGCGACGCAGAACACGGACCGCATTGGTACGGAGCCAATTGCTACAACACTGTCATCAATACTGTGACACTCAATCTGGCCTTGACGCTCGCCAGACTCTTCGATCCGGGTAGGAAACGCATGCATCCAAACAAGCGTGATGTCGCTTCGATCCCCCTCTTACTAAGGCTGATAAAGCAGAAAAGATGCCGATCGGCATTCGCCAAACGCGCTCGCGACTGGACCCCGCGGATCGCTGGCATGGCGTCGCTACATGAAGCGACGGTCCTGCGAGAAATTGATGCTGCCGTGGCAGTTTACACCGGACTAATGAGCAATCACAAGGGGCGGTCAGCCGCGGCCACGCTGAAGGGATTCCGGGACAAGAAGCTGGCGCACAGCCTGATCGACACCGTCTTAAAGTTGCTTCCTCGGTTCGAGCAGCTCTTCCTTCTGCTGAACACCGCGATGGAGATCACAGCCCACACGAGGCTTGCTGTCATTGGGGAGAACTGGGAATCAGAGGACTTCCGGAGGGAATGCCGACGGCAGGGGAAAGCGTTCTGGGAACCTGCGATCAGAGCGGTGATTGAAGCAGAGAAGAATTCGGCGGGACGAGGACTTTCCCCTCGTGTCGCATAAGCCCCAATATGGAACGCGCTGCGAGCGCGTCGAAACCGCTCTTTCGCGAGGATTGATTTTGCCAAAAGCGCAATTTTGGGGGCATCTTTTGCCAAATCCCGTCGCGCGTGACTCCCACGTCATGCCTGGACTTGATCCGGGCATCCAGACTCTTGTGTTTGGATGGCCGGGTCAAGCCCGGCCATGACGAGGGGCATGCCGGGACCGTTCATTGGACGCCGTGGACGCCGTACGATTTTTCTCAAGTTGCGTGGTTTCCTGACGCGGCGCGCGCGCAAATCAGACCGTCACCTGGGCGCCGAGCTCGACGACGCGATCGGACGGAATCGCGAAGAAGTCGGTCGCGTTTGCCGCTTGCCGCGACAGGGTGATAAAAAGCCGGTCCTGCCACGAGGGCATGCCCGAATTTGGCGCGGGCTTGATCGACCAGCGGCCGAGAAAGAACGATGTCGTCATGATGTCGAATTTCAAGCCGGCCTTGCGCAGCGAGGCCAGCGCCGCCGGAACGCGCGGACTTTCCATGTAGCCATAATGCAAAATCACGCGGGTGAAATCCGCGGAAAGCTTTTCGATTTGATAGCGCCTGCCGGCGGGAACCCGCGGCGTATCCTCGGTCAATACCGACAAAAGCCAGACGCGTTCGTGCAGGACCTTGTTGTGTTTGAGATTGTGCATCAGGGCGGCAGGCGCGATCTCGGGCGAACTCGCCAGGAAAACCGCGGTTCCTGCCACCCGCATCGGTTTCGATTTCTCCAGCATCCGGATGAGATCGGGAGTCGGGATCGAATCGCGGCGGAATTTGCTGGCGAGAAGGGCGCTGCCGCGAACCCAGGTCCACATCACGATCATCGCACCGCCCCCGAGCAGCAGGGGCACCCAGCCGCCATTGACGATCTTCATGAGATTGGCGGCAAGAAAAGCGAGATCGATCGCAAGGAATCCGGACACGAACAGCGCGGCGAGCCAGACCGGCCAATGCCAGCATTTCCACACCACGACGAACGCGAGCGCGGTGGTCACCACCATCGTGCCGCTCACCGCGATGCCATAGGCCGAGGCCAGCGAACTCGAACTCTTGAACAAGAGCACCAGCAGGAGAACCCCGAGCAAGAGCAGACGGTTAATGCGCGGAATGAAGATCTGGCCTTCCTGAGTGTCCGAGGTGTGCAAAATGAGCATCCGCGGCAACAGCCCGAGCTGGATCGCCTGACGGGCCATGGAGAAGGCGCCGGTAATGACAGCCTGGCTCGCGATGACCGTGGCGATCGTGGCAAGGATGACGAGGGGCAGAAGAGCCCAGTGCGGCGCGAGCAGGAAGAACGGATTTTCCACCGCCGGCGGATCGGCGAGAACGAGCGCCCCTTGGCCGAGATAGTTCAAGGTCAGCGCCGGCAGCACGAAGACCATCCACGCCGTCTGAATGGGCGCACGGCCAAAATGCCCCATGTCCGCGTAAAGTGCCTCCGCTCCGGTCACCGCGAGAAAGACCGAACCCAGCACCACGAAACCGAGCATGCCGTGGCCGAACAGAAACCTTAAGCCGTGGATCGGATTGAAGGCCTGAAGGATGCGGGGGGCGTCGCCGATGTGGGCCGCGCCGAGAAGGCCGATCACTAGAAAAAAAACCGCCATGACCGGGCCGAAGAAGGCCGCGACGCGCGCGGTCCCCCGCCTTTGCGCCCAGAAGATCGAAATCAGAATGACGATGGTGAGCGGCAGGATATAGGGCGAAAAAACCGGCGTGACGAGTTCGAGGCCTTCCAGCGCGGAGAGAACCGAGATCGCCGGGGTGATGACCGCGTCGCCCGAAAACAACGCCGCCCCGGCGACGCCAAGGAAAAAAACCGGCGCCACGCCATGGCCGAGCGCCCGCTGGGCCAGCGCCATCAGGGACAAGGTGCCGCCTTCGCCCTTGTTATCGGCACGCATGAGAAACAGCACATATTTCGCGGTCACCGTAAAAAACAATGCCCAGAGGAGCAGGGACACGGTTCCAAGCACCCCCGTGTCGGTCACCCCGGCGGCTTTGATATGATGAAGCGATTCGCGCAACGCATAGAGCGGGCTCGTCCCGATGTCGCCATAGACGACGCCAAGCGACCCGAGCGCCATCGCGGCAAAGGCGGTTTTTCGCGGGACGGAGGGATCGCAGGCCTCGCGCCGCGCGGTCGGCGGGTCTTCCTCTTGGGCGATTTGGTGCCCCATTCGAATGTCTTTCGAGGCCGCCGTCATCCGCTGGTCCAATTGGCGGAATCTGGTTGTTGCAACGCAATATAGCCTCTTCCCGGCCAGGAGAGAAGGGGGTGGTATCGTCCGAAGATCCGGCGCCCGCGCCGGACTCCGTTATGATTGGGGCTGGGATAAGCCCCTTCGAGCCGGGGCCGCCGCGCCTTGCGATCCGTGAGCGTCATGAAACATGAACCCCGGAGATACCGCCCGGGTTCGCGAAAAGCCCCTGAAGGCTGAGGCTGGAAGATAAGGTTGCACGCCCGCGACGACGACGGGCGGCATGGGATTTTTTGCTGTGTATTGCGCGCGCGGTCTTGTGCGAAGCTTGCAGCGTTTGGGCGCGAACGCGACGGAGCGTTGAAAAAGCGAAACGGCGTGTGGGGCGCACCGGCCATGAGTTCGTCGCGGCGAGCCTCGAGACGCGCGACATAAAGCTTCCTCCACGCCAAGATGTGAGATTGTTTCGTCTGCGAATGGTTTGAGAACGGGTTTTTTCGCGGTCGATACGGCTTCAAGTACGTCGGTTGCCTTCCCCAGATGAGCAACCTTTGCAGCATCTCGCATACGAAAGGCTGCCGATGCAAATCAAATGCAGGCCGAAGGTGAGCCTGCGCCATTGCAATTGACATCGAGGCCTCCCTCTTGCAACGAAGGATCGGCATGAACCATCAAGATCCCGTCGCCCGGCGGCGGACCTTTGCGATTATATCCCACCCCGACGCGGGCAAGACGACGCTCACCGAAAAGCTCCTGCTTTTCGGCGGCGCGATTCAGCTTGCGGGCGAGGTTCGCGCCAAGGCAAACCGGCGCCAGACCCGCTCGGACTGGATGGGGATCGAACGCGAGCGCGGGATTTCTGTCGTCACCTCGGTGATGACCTTCGACTACGGCGGTTGCGTCTTTAATCTTCTCGATACGCCAGGCCACGAGGATTTCTCGGAAGATACCTATCGCACGCTGACCGCCGTCGATTCCGCGATCATGGTGATCGACGCCGCGAAAGGCATCGAGGCGCGCACCCGCAAATTGTTCGAGGTTTGCCGCCTGCGCGATATTCCAATCCTGACGTTCATCAACAAGCTCGACCGCGAAACGCGGGATCCATTCGATCTTCTCGACGAAATCGAAAAGTCGCTCGCCCTCGATGCGGCCCCTATCACCTGGCCGCTGGGGCGAGGCCGCGCCTTCGCGGGCACGTTCGACTTGCGGCGCAATCTGGTTCGCCGGCTCGACCGCGACAGCGCGCCCGTGCCTGTTTTGGGACCGGATGCGGCATTCATCGCAGGCCTCTTGAGCGAAGCGGATTTCGCAAAGGCCCGGGATGAAATCGAACTTGCGCGCGCGGGCTTCAAAGCGTTCGGCCAAAAACCGTTTTTGGAAGGCCATTTGACGCCCGTTTTCTTCGGCAGCGCTTTGCGCAATTTTGGCGTGCGCGATTTGATTGATGCGGTCAAGGATTTCGCGCCGCCGCCGCGCGGGCTTCAGACAGCTTCGCGAACCGTCGATGCACAGGAAGAAAAAATGACCGGCTTCGTGTTCAAGATCCAGGCGAACATGGACCCAAATCATCGCGACCGGATCGCCTTTCTGCGCGTTTGTTCGGGCAAATTGACGCGAGGCATGAAGGCCAAGCTCGTCCGCACGGGCAAAAATATCGCGCTCAACACGCCGCAATTCTTCTTCGCGCAGAACCGGCAACTGGCCAACGAAGCCTATGCGGGCGATGTCGTCGGTATTCCAAACCACGGCACTTTGCGCATCGGCGACACCTTGACGGAAGGCGAGGATCTCGTCTTTCGCGGGATCCCGAGCTTCGCCCCCGAGATTCTCCGCCGGGTCAAGACCGGCGATGCCATGAAGGCGAAGAAGCTTCGCGAGGCTTTGGGCCAAATGGCCGAGGAAGGCGTTGTCCAGCTCTTTTTGCCGAACGACGGATCGGGCGCGATCGCTGGCGTCGTCGGCGCCTTGCAGCTCGATGTGCTCGCCGAGCGGCTTCAAGCTGAATATGGATTGCGCGTGACATTCGAGACAAGCCGGTTCGAATTCGCGCGCTGGATCGCGGCGCAGACTCCGGCCGAATGCGACAGATTTATTTACGCGCACCCGGCGTCCATGGCACGCGATCTCGACGGCGCGCCGGTCTTCCTGGCCGCGTCGGCCTTCGACCTCACATACGAGCAGGACACATGGCCGGAAATCGTCTTTTCGGACATCAAGGACAATTAGCGCGATCTGGCCAAATCGTTGTCAAGCACGGATCCGCGTTGCTGACTTAAGTCTATAGATTGGCAAGGTCCGTCAAATCGACAAAAGGACGCCGCTGGTGCGGCGCCCATTACCCATGGAGGATTGACCCATGGGGCGTGGAAAAGACTACCCTGTTTTTTTAGGCGTATCTGTGAGGACCCACCGCGCATAAAAAAACATAACAGTCACAAAGGCAACCGCCACGACGCCGCCGAGAGGTGTCCCAACCCAACTCGCAATTTCAAGAAGCTCGCCCATAACTTTAACACTCCCTTATTCGTTGATTAGCCGTCGCGATTGATTTTCTTCGGGGCTGGACGGTGAAAGCGCCGGATGTCATCGTTAGCGGTATGGTGTAATTGCGACACATGCGCAAGGAAAATATTAAAGGCCAGTCCCAGCCTTTAAGAAAATACGCAGAAAATTCTTTGAATTACGAAGTTAAGCTCAAGAAATTCTCGCTCCCAACGTCTGAAAACCGCGCGTCCAGCGCATCGCGGCATCATGCCGCAGGCGCCCGGGCCGTAACACTAAGCGGCTGAACGCACCGGCCGGTGGTTGAGCCGAGCATGTTTGACCGGCCGAGGCGGTTGCGGCGCCGATGCTCGATTGATGTCAGCCAAGAAGATCGAGGAGCGCCGGGATCAACGGCGCGTCGGCCGGCGGCATCGGATAGGCGCGCAGATCCTGTGGCCGCACCCATTTCAGCATCTGGTTTTCGCGTGTGGCGACAAAACCGGTCCAGCGCCGGCATATATAGAGCGGCATAAGAAGGTGGAAGTCTGGGTAGGCAAAACTCGCGAAGGTGAGCGGCGCGAGGCAAGCCTCCTCTACCGCGACGCCTAATTCTTCGCGCAATTCCCGGACCAACGCCGCTTCCGGCCGCTCGTCCAACTCGATCTTGCCGCCGGGAAATTCCCACAGGCCCGCAAGACTCTTGCCTCGCGGACGTCGCGTGATCAGCACCCGGCAATCCGGGTCGATGAGCGCCACGGCGGCGACGAGCAGAAGTTTCACGAAACAGGCTCGCCGCTCACGAGCGATAATCGCCGTTGATCGCGACATATTCCTTGGTGAGATCGCAGGTCCAGACGGTTGCCGTGCCCTTGCCCATGCCCAAATCCACGCGAATTGTTATTTCCGCGGCGCGCATGAGCCTGGAGACCGCGGCCTCGTCATAGGCGGGATCGCGCTGGCCCTTTTGGGCGACACGAACATCGTTGAACCAGATCGCCAGCCTGTCGCGTTCGGCCGGTACGCCGGCCTTGCCGACGGCCATCACGACGCGGCCCCAATTGGCGTCCTCGCCGGCGATCGCCGTTTTGACCAGTGGCGAATTGGCAATCGAGAAAGCGATTTTTTTGGCGGCGCCGGCGGTCGCCGCGCGAGTCACCTTTACCTCGACGAATTTGCGCGCGCCTTCCCCGTCCCTTACGACCTGATGCGCGAGATCGAGGAGGAGACGGTCGAGCGCCTGTTTGAATGGAGCGAGGCGGCGGTCGTTGGCGGCGGCGATTTTTGGCGCGCCGCGCTTGGCGGCGGCCCCTGTCGCGAACAGCATCAAAGTGTCGGAGGTCGAGGTATCGCTGTCGATGGTGATCGCGTTGAACGACCGTTCCACGCTTTTGGCCAGCATGGATTGCAAGGGCGTCGCGGCAATCGGCGCGTCGGTAAACACGAATGCCAGCATGGTCGCCATATCGGGGGCGATCATGCCCGCGCCCTTGGCCATGCCGGAGAGGATCACCTCGACGCCGGCGAGCATCGCGCTGTCGGTCGCCACTTTCGGATAGGTGTCGGTCGTCATGATCGCCTTGGCTGCCTCAAGGAGGCCATCAGGCGCAGCGCATGCGGCGAGCTCTTCGAGCACGCCGCCGAATTTCGATGCGTCGAGCGGCTCCCCGATCACCCCGGTCGAGGCGAGAAAAATTTCCGTTGCCGGCGCGCCGGTCGCGCTTGCGGCGAGCGCGGCGGTTAGCTTGACCGCCTGCATCCCGGCGTTGCCGGTAAACGCATTAGCGTTGCCGGAGTTGACGACAAGGGCACGGGCCTTGCCCGCCTTGAGCCTTGCGCGGCACCATTCGACCGGCGCCGACGGACATTTCGATTTCGTAAAAACCCCCGCCGCCTGCGTGCCCTTGTCGAAAACCGCGAGCATCACGTCGGTGCGATCCTTGTCCCGGATACCGGCGGCGCCGGTGGCAAGGCGCACGCCCTCGATGTCTGGCAGATCGGGAAACGATGTAGGCGCGAGCGGCGAGAGGGCGGCGGCCATGGGACGGGGTTCCTAATACAGCGTCGCCCTCGACGAGCCGGGGCGAGTCTCGAAAGTGCCAAGTCCACGCTCCTGGCGTCAAGGAGGGAAAACCCCCTCGACATTGTTTTCGGCGGTTTGGTTTGGTACCGCCCAGGCCGTCGCCGCGCTTATTTCTTGCCAGGCGCGGGCGCGGGGGTGGCCGGCGCTGGGCTAGCGGGCCGTGCCTTATCGGCTTTGGCGGGTTCCGGGGGCTCGGTTCGCTCGATCTTCGCGGTCTTGCGCAAGTCCGCGACGAGCGCGGTTTGCGCCTTTTGCACGACATAGCGGGTGACTTGCTCCTTGACCTGGTCGAAGGGCGGAAAGGTTTTCTGCCGCTTGTCCACGATCTCGATGATATGCCAGCCGAATGGACTTTTCACCGGCTCGGAAAGCTGCCCCACCTCCAGCTTGAACGCGGCGTCGGCGAACTCTGGCACCATCCGGTCCTTGGTGAACCAGCCGAGATCTCCGCCTTCCGAGCCCGGGTCTTTCGAGACTTCCTTAGCGACCGTGGCGAATTCATCGCCCCCCATGATCCGTTTCAGCGCCGTCTTGGCTTCTCCCTCGGTGGCAACAAGAATATGCCGCGCGTGGATTTCGGTCTCGGGTTTTTGCGCCTTGGCCGCCTCGTCGTAGGTCGCCTTGATCGCCGCGTCGGTGGCCGCCGTCTTCGCGACCTCTTCAAGCACGCTCTCCATCAGCAGTTTCTCACGATAATAAGCGAGTTTCTTGGCAAATTCCGGGGTTTGGTCGGCCTTTTCGGCCAGCGCCTTTTGCGCCACCAATTCACCGTCGATCAAAAAGTCGAGAAGATAGCTGTCGCGGGCTTTGCCTTCGAGCTGAGGCGGGAGGCTCGCGTGAAGATCACCGGCGGCGATCTTCAAATCGTCGTCGGTGATTTGCTTTCCGTTGACCGTGGCGAGCACCTTGGCCGCCGCCGGCAAGGCGGGAACAATCGCAAGCGAGGCCATGGTCAGCATGCACGCCAGACCGGCGGTTTTGTTACGCGCGTGTTTCGTCAAGAACATGAATCCGAGCTCCGGGCTAAATCACGAAGATCGCACCGCGGTTTTCGCGGCGCGCTGCTCAAGAAAGGGCGTTTCCCGCGTGACCATGCACGGAGCGGCGGATTTGACAAGCCCCGGCCCCAATCTTATCTGTCGAACAGGTCTCCGTGATTTTTCCGGCTTTCGCGGCCACCATTGCCGGCGCCTCCTGCCGGGTACCCCGCGCCGATCGCGCTGCCGCGCGAGCTTTCTCGAACGAGATGCGCGATCTTCGCCGGAACTTCGGCTTTTGGCGAGCGGCCGGGGACTGGGATTTCCCGTCAGGAACGCGAGTATTTGGTGCTCCGGAAATCTTGGAATGCTATGTCACTCCGGCGGTCCGCCGCCGCGCGGGAATTCAAGCCCGGACCGCGCCTTGCGCAAACGCCTGCGGGGAGCAAAATCTTACCAGAAAAGCTAGGGGCTAAAGCCGATGGCCGGGAATAGTTCCGGCCGTTTTCTAGAAAGGTCGTTTCGTAATGTTGGGCTCCTTCGCGAAAAAGATTTTCGGATCGTCGAACGATCGCCGGCTCAAGGGATACCGGCCGAAAGTCGCGGCTATCAACGCACTTGAGCCCGAAATGCTGAAGCTCACCGATTCCGAACTCGCAGGGCGAACCTGGACGTTTCGGGAGGAATTCGCCGCCGGCAAGAGCCTTGACGATCTGCTCGTGCCGGCTTTCGCAACGGTACGGGAAGCGGCGCGCCGCGTCCTCGGCCAGCGGCATTTCGATGTTCAGCTCATTGGCGGGATGGTTCTGCATGAAGGCGGGATCGCCGAGATGCGCACCGGCGAAGGCAAGACCCTTGTCGCGACGCTCGCCACCTATCTCAACGCGCTCCCGGGCAAGGGCGTCCATGTCGTCACCGTCAACGATTATCTCGCCCGCCGCGACGCCGAATGGATGGGAAGCATTTATCATTTTCTCGGCCTTTCGACCGGGGTCATCGTGCATGGCCTCGATGACGACGAACGCCGCCGCGCCTATGCCGCCGATATTACCTATGGCACCAACAATGAGTTCGGCTTCGACTATCTCCGCGATAACATGAAATACGAGCTTGCCCAGATGACTCAGCGCGGCCATCATTATGCGATCGTCGACGAGGTCGATTCGATTCTCGTCGATGAGGCTCGGACGCCGTTGATCATTTCGGGGGCTTCCGACGACAGGTCCGATCTCTAT
>DATBYR010000283.1:0-3953 GCA_036513565.1 Methylocella sp.
CGGACCGCGCCCGGTCGGCAAACTGCGCCGGTGTGTCTCCGGTTTCGCTGCGAAAGAGCCGGGCGAAATTGCGCGGGCTCATGCCCATGCGATCCGCCAAGGCTTCGACGCTGAGATCTTCCCCCGGGTTACCGAGGATCCAGGCTTGCAGTTCCTCTATCTCTGGCCGGCTCCTTACTTCCCTGAATTTCACATGAGCGCTGAATTGGGATTGCCCGCCGGGGCGGTGGGGAAAAACCACCACCGTCCGGGCGACGGCGAGCGCAACTTCCCGGCCGAGATCCTCTTCGACCAGGGCCAAGGCGAGATCGATCCCCGCAGTGATCCCGCCCGAGGAGTAGATATACCCGTCGCGAGCGAAAAGCAGTCTGGCATCGACATCAATCGAGGGATAAGCCCTCGCGAGGGCCTCAGAAAACAACCAATGCGTCGTCACGCGCCGCTGATGCAAGAGGCCCGCGGCCGCCAAAATGAACGCGCCGGTGCAAATCGACGCCACGCGCCGCGCCCTGGGCGCCACCGAACGTACGCATTCGACAAGGAACGGATCATCGCTGGCCTGCTCGGCCTCTGCGCCACCCGCCACGACCAAGGTATCCAGACCGTCCCCTATGTCAGAGTAACCGTGAGTCGCGATGAGCTCGATTCCGCACGTTGTCTTGACCGGTCCAGGGGTCGCGGCAATGATATCACACAGGTAGCCGGGTTCGGTTCTACCGAACCGTGGCAGCCAGTATTTCGCATAGAAAAACACATCGATGGGTCCGCACACATCGAGAATATCACAGCCCGGCCAGACCAAGACGCCGATCCGGCGGGACCGGGTGAGCTCTTGCGACGCTCGATCTGGGATTATTGCGCTTGTGTTCATGGCGCTATTGTCTTTCATGATCGCATCCGCGACAAGGACAAAGATCCCTCGTTTTCGGCCACGCAGTCTTGCGCCAAGAATTGAGTTTGTCGATGCCCGCAACCAGCCAAAACGAGCTTAGCCAAGCGGCGAGCCCTTATCTTTTGCAGCACGCCAAGAATCCCGTGCATTGGCGGATGTGGGGCGAGGCGGCGCTTCACGAAGCGCAGGCGCTCGACAAGCCGATCCTGCTCTCGATCGGCTACGCCGCCTGCCATTGGTGCCATGTGATGGCGCATGAAAGCTTTGAGGACGAAGCGACCGCGGCCGTGATGAACGAGCTTTTCGTGAGCATCAAGGTCGATCGCGAGGAGCGCCCCGATATCGATCATATTTATATGACGGCGCTGCACGCCTTTGGCGAACGCGGCGGCTGGCCGTTGACCATGTTCCTGACCCCAACTGGCGAACCCTTCTGGGGCGGCACTTATTTTCCCAAGGTCGCGCACTATGGCCGGCCTTCCTTCGTGAGCGTATTGAAAACGGTCGCCGACGCCTTCCGCGCGGAGCCCGATCAGATTAAGCAAAACACCGAAATCATCCGCCAAGAACTTTCGAGACCGGCCCCGCGCGGCGATGCCGGGCTGAGCCTTGCACAGTTGAACGATCTCGCGCCGCAAATCGCCCGCCTCATAGACCCTGTTCATGGCGGCCTCGCCGGGGCGCCGAAATTTCCGAATACGCCCATTCTCGAATTCCTCTGGCGCGCGGGCGCGCGGCTTGCCAACGCCCGCTACCGCGATCTCGTCAAATTGACGCTCACCAAAATGTCCGAAGGCGGCATCTACGATCATCTCGGCGGCGGCTATGCGCGCTATGCGACCGACGAACGCTGGCTCGTACCGCATTTTGAAAAAATGCTCTACGACAATGCCCAGATCCTCGAGCTCTTGGGACTTTGCCATCATGAGTTCGGCGCCCCGCTGTTTCGCGCACGAGCATCGGAAACGGTTGCGTGGCTCCAGCGCGATATGACCAATGCCGAAGGCGCGTTCTGCGCCAGTCTCGATGCCGACAGCGAGGGAGTCGAAGGCAAATTCTATGTCTGGACTTATGCTGAAATCGAGGCCCTGCTTGGGCGAGAGGACGCGGCGTTTTTTGGCATATTTTATGGCGCCTCGCCAAGCGGCAATTGGGAAGGCGAAGCGCATGGCGGGAGGGTTATCATCCTGAACCGCCCCGAAGCAAAGCCTCCCACGCTTGAGGAAGAAGCACGGCTTGCGCCTTTGCGGCAACGCCTGTTCGACGCGCGGGAAAAGCGCGTTCGCCCTGGCCTCGACGACAAAATTCTTGCGGATTGGAACGGCTTGATGATCGCCGCGCTCGTCAATGCCGCGCCACTTTTCGACGAGCCGGAATGGATAGGGCTTGCCGCCCGTGCTTACGACTTCATCGTCTCGGCGATGCAGTTCATTGACGCGGAAGGAAACAAGCGCCTCGCGCATGGCTGGCGCGCGGGCGTTCTCGCGACACCTGGTCTCGCGCTCGATCATGCCGCGATGATCCGCGCCGCGCTTGCGTTGCACGAAACACGCAATTGGGCGCCTGCCGTTGTTTCCGCGCGCGATTATCTTGCCGACGCCATCGCTTGGGCGGAGGCGCTCGAAACCTATCACCGCGATCCGCAAAGCGGGCTTCTCAACATGGCGGCCAAGGACGCGGGCGATGTGATCGTGCGGCTCGCGCCAACATCTGACGATGCGATCCCGAACGCGCATCCGGTTTATTTGTCCGCCCTCGCTCGGCTTGGCGTGCTCACCGGCGAGGCGCGCTGGCTCGCGCGGGCGGACGAACTTTTTGCGGCGCTCGGGGCAGCGGCGCGGAGCAATTTTGCCGGCCATGCGGGGATTTTGAACGCGCTCGACTTCCGGCTGCGCGCCAAGGAGATCGTGACCGTGGGGGCGCGACGGAAGGCGCTCTATGAGGCCGCGCTTGGCGTGCCGTTTACTGGACGCATCGTCGTGGATATCGACAGACCGGACGAGTTCCCGGAGGGGCATCCGGCGAGCGCGCAAGTAGCGCTGGCCGGCGACGCGGCTGCCTTTATTTGCGCGGCCGGGGCCTGTTCCTTGCCGGTACGGGACAAACAGGCGTTGCTAGATGGCGTTGGTCATGTTTAGCTGCCCAGGTGGCGGCCCGGACGAGGACCCGTTGTCCGGGAAACATCGCGCCGATGGGCACTGTGGGACAAGACAGTATAATCTGGCTCACTTTATCAGGAATTTAGACGTTTAATGGGCCGGAGGAATTCAATCACATGTTCGATTTTTTTAGCTATATAGTTGGATCTCTTGTCGATATTGTTCAAAAAATTTCACATGCTGTTATTGTATTGTTCCACAACGTTGTACTTTTAGCTGTTGTTGTTGCGTTTCTCTATGGAATATTCAGGCTTTGCCGGTATGGCTGGCAGCAATTGCGGCACTTGCGTGGCGGAGGCCCGCCAGAGCAGAGCGCGCCGAAGGACAAGCCGGAAGACGGCCCTGTGTGACCTGCCAAATCTTGAACCCGGCGGGCGCACGTTAACCGCACCCGGCGTGGGAGACGGGGCTCTTAACTACGAGTCAACGCGCTTAGCTCCCCTTATCCCGGGAAGGCCACACCACGAGCTACCTTGCTCGGAGTCAGGTTTGAGTTGCTGAACTCCCATCCCAACCAAAGCGCGACCCCAGGCTAAATAGCCGCTCACAGGAACTGCCCGAGCAACCGGTTCACCTCTTGCGGCGCGTCCTCCTGCGCCCAATGCGAGACGCCGGGCAGCCGTTCGATGCCGAGATCGCGAACGTAGCGATCGGTCCCGTCGAGGCATGCCAGACCCAGCGCGATGTCCTCTTCGCCCCAGATCACCAGCGTCGGCGTATCGACCGGCGCGTCGAGATCGGTGGCGGCCATGATGTCCCGCCCCGCCGCGCGATACCAGTTCAGCATCGCGGTGGCAGTGCCCGGCGCGGTGACATTGGCGCGATAGACGCCCAGCACCTCGTCCGGAAAGGCGTTAGGGCGGCGCGAGTCATGACGCAGCATCGAGGCGAGCAGGCCGCCG
>DATBYR010000284.1:0-5988 GCA_036513565.1 Methylocella sp.
CTTCGATTGGAAAAAGGGCCACGCCTTGCCGCCCTTGTTGCGCGCGAAAATTTGCCGGAATAGGGTCTTGGTGTTCTCGCGATTGAGGAAATGTTGTTGATCCGGCGCGCGCTCATAGGCGTAGCCAGGCGACACGGTGATACCCTCGATGCGTAGCGCCGCCACGCTATCGAAAAACGCGGCGACCCGGGCGGAGTCGGCAGTGTTGAACAGCGTGCAATTGATGGTAACGCGAAATCCGCGCTCCTTGGCGAGCTTCAAGGCCTCGAGGGCACGGTCGTAGACACCGGCCTGACAGACCGAACGGTCATGCATTTCCGCGTCGCCATCGAGGTGAATCGACCAGTTGAAGTAGCGGTTTGGCGTGTAGCGGTCGAGGTTTTTCGCAAGAAGAAGCGCGTTGGTGCAGACGGTCACGAATTTGCGTCTGGCGATCGCGCCCTTCACAATCTCGGGAAGATCCTTATGCAGCAGCGGCTCGCCGCCGGCGATCACAACGACGGGCGCGCCGCATTCGTCGATCGCAGCGAGGCAGTCGGTAAGCGGCAGCCGCTGGTTTAGAATCTTGTCCGGATAATCGATCTTGCCGCAGCCCGCGCAAGCGAGATTGCAGCGGAACAGGGGTTCGAGCATCAGGACGAGCGGAAAGCGCTTGCGTCCCGCCAGGCGCTGGCGCACCACATAGGCACCGATTTGAGCCATTTGCAGAAAAGGTATTCCCAAAGCGTGCTCCCAAAAATTTGCCGCCATCCACAGTCAGGCCGCGCGAGGATCAATCGTTGAGTCCGGCTGAAAGCTTGAATTCACCATTTTCCGCGACCCCGGGCAAGGCTGTCCATTCGACCGGCCCGAGAGCCGATGAGGCTTCTATCACATCCTCGACAACTATCCCCGGCGTCGAGGCGAGCCGTTCTTGGCGCCGGCCTGGCCGATCACCGTGATCGATCTCCCTTGTTGCACATACCGCTCCCCTTGGCTATGAACCTTCGACACCAGAGGACATGTAGGGTCAAGGACCGGCAGTCCAAGCGCAGCGGATTTCCTCTACGGAGCGGGAAACGCCAGGGGGTCAGCGCCACGGCACTTCCGGCACGCCGGAACATTTTTCCCAGGTTTGGGTTCACCTGAACAGCCCTTGCTTTTGTGTTGACGGAGCCTTGACTGACTTCTCTTCCGATTGGCGGTAGCAGAGCATGGCAAAATCCACGGAAACTCCGGCAATACCATCATGTGAGAAACCAATCGCTCCTGACCCCATCGCAAGATCCATTGTCGCGATCGTCGAGGCCTGTAGCCGTTTCCGATGGACCGTGCTGGCCTTGGCAATCTTGGTGACCATTGCCTCGGGTTATTATACGGCTACCCATTTCGCCATAACCACGAATACGAACAACTTTATTTCCGAAAAGCTCCCATGGCGGCAAAATCTTATCGCGTTGGATAAGGCTTTCCCGCAGCGCTTGGATCAAATTGTCGTGGTCATCGACGGCGCAACGCCCGAGCTTGCCGAGGCGGCGGCGCAATCGCTGACCGATAGATTGAAGCGCCGTCCCGATCTCTACCAATCGGTGGTGCGTCCCGACGGGGGATCTTATTTCAATCAAAGCGCGCTTTTGTTCCAACCGGCCGCCGATCTTCAGCGCACGCTGAAGGGGCTTTCCGAGGCCAAGCCGTTTCTGATCACGCTCGCCTACGATCCGAGTTTGCGCGGAATTGTAAAGGCCGTTTCCTTAATAATCCAGGGGGTCAAGACGAAGGCCGTGACGCTCGACGATGTCGATGTCGATCGCCCAATGGCCCTGCTTGGCGATGCCTTCGATGGCGTGCTCGCCGGGCGGCCGGTGTTTTTTTCGTGGCGCGGCTTGTTGGCCGAGCAACCGGCCGACCCGCGTGAATTACGCCGTTTCATCGAGATCAAACCTGTGCTCGATTACGCGGCGTTGATGCCGGGGGAGAAGGCGTCGGACTTCCTCCGCGAAACCGCGCGCGATCTAGGGATTTCCCCCAAATCGGGGGTGACCGTCAGATTGACCGGGCTTGTGCCGATGGCTGACGAGGAGTTCGGGAACATCGCGGATGGCGCCGGGCTTAACGCGGCGGGGACCGGTTTAACCGTTCTTTTGATCATTTGGCTCGCCTTGAAATCGGGCCGTATCGTTGTCGCGGTCGCCTTGAGCGTCATCGCCGGTCTCGCCGCCACGGCCGCCGTTGGACTCATGATGGTCGGCGCGTTTAATTTGATTTCGGTTGCCTTCGCGGTGTTGTTCGTCGGCATCGGGACAGATTTCGGCATTCAGTTCAGCGTCCGCTACCGCGCCGAACGCTTTAAGGAGGCCCGGCTCGACAAGGCCCTCGCGCAGGCGGCGGCGAGGGCCGGGCGGCCGTTGGCGCTTGCCGCCGCGGCGACCGCCGCCGGCTTCTATTCTTTTCTCCCGACCGATTATCGCGGCGTTTCGGAACTGGGCCTCATTGCCGGAACCGGCATGTTCATCGCGTTTTTTGCCGCGATCACTATCCTGCCGGCCTTGCTCACTCTTTTGCGCCCACCGCCGGAACAGGAGCCGGTTGGCTACCAAT
The DNA here is from genome assembly GCA_036513565.1 of Methylocella sp. GTDB lineage: Bacteria > Pseudomonadota > Alphaproteobacteria > Rhizobiales > Beijerinckiaceae > Methylocapsa. The sequence goes on from DATBYR010000284.1 coordinate 2,578, forward strand.
TCTTGGCTCCCGCTGATCGATTCATGAGCAGGCACCGTTACGCGATCGTCGCCGGGACATTGTTGGTGGCCTTGGCCGGAACGCCTTTGCTGCGCCACCTTCACTTCGATTTCAATCCGCTGAATTTGCGCAGCCCCAAAGTCGAATCCGTTGCAACCTTGTTGGATTTAATGAAGGATCCGAACACCAACACCAATACAATTGACGTTCTCGCTCCGTCTCTCGCCGAGGCGCCACCCCTCATCGCGCGTTTGCAACAATTGCCGGAGGCCGCGAGGGTGACGAGCCTGGACAGTTTCATCCCCCAAGATCAAGACGAAAAGCTCGCGATCATCGCGCCTCTTGCAAAGTCCTTGACGCCCTTGCTCGATCCCGCCCGCGAGAAGGAGCCTCCGGCCGACGGGGAAGACGTGGAGGCCATGGAGCGCGCCGCTGCCGCCTTCGCCGCGACGGCCGCCGGAGTGACCGGCAAGGGCGCCGACGACGCGCGCCGCCTGGCCGGCCTCCTCCGCAAAATGGCCGAGGCGCCGCCGCAAAAACGCGATGTTGCGCGCGAGGCTTTGATTCCGAGCCTGGATACGATGCTCGATTTGCTGCGGGCTTCGCTCAACGCCCGGAAAGTGACCGTCGCTTCCATTCCTCCCGATTTGGCGCGCAACTGGGTGAGCGCCGACGGCCGCGCCCGCATCGAGGTCGCGCCCGCGGGCGATTCGAACGATAACGACACCCTCCTCCGGTTTGCCAAGGCGGTGCGCACGATCGACCCCAACGCCATGGGCGAGCCTATCGCCGTTCAGGAATCCGGAGATACGGTGGTCTGGGCGTTCATCGAGGCGGGGCTTTGGGCGCTGATTTCGATCAGCGTGCTTCTCTTCATTGTGCTGCGGAGGGTGACCGACGTGCTGTTGACTCTGGTTCCCTTGCTGCTGGCCGGCGCCGTCACGCTCGAAATCACGGTCCTGATCGGCCTGCCGCTGAATTTTGCGAACATCATCGCGCTGCCCCTCCTGCTCGGTCTCGGGGTCGCCTTCAAGATTTATTTCGTGATGGCGTGGCGGGCGGGGACCACGAATCTTTTGCAGTCGAGTCTCACGCGCGCGGTTTTTTTCAGTGCCATGACCACCGCGACCGCGTTCGGCAGCCTTTGGCTTTCCAAGCATCCGGGCACCTCCAGCATGGGCAAGCTGCTGGCCTTGTCGCTCGTCTGCACATTGGCGGCGGCGATTTTGTTCCAGCCGGCGCTGATGGGACCGCCCAGGAAGGTCAATTTGTCGGGCGAAGACGCCTGAATGATTCCTCGCGGCCCGTGCCTTTCGCGCGCCAAGCAACTTGGCCGAGGCGGCAAGGTCACGCCCACCATTTCTCCGGCGGCGCGATCCTTGGCGCCGATTGCTCGATCACATGCGCCACCGAGAACAAGGTCTCTTCGTCAAACGCGCGGCCAATCACTTGCAGCCCCAAGGGCAAGCCATCAGTGGAAATTCCGGCCGGAACCGCGATCCCCGGCAGTCCCGCCATGTTCACGGTGACCGTGAAAATATCGTTGAGATACATTTCGACCGGATCGGCCGAGCCCTTTTCGCCGAGGCCGAAGGCGGCGGACGGCGTCGCCGGGGTCAGGATCGCATCGATGCCGCCTGCAAAGGCCGTTTCGAAATCGCGTTTGATGAGGGTTCTGATCTTTTGCGCCCTGACATAATAGGCGTCGTAATAGCCGGCCGAAAGCACATAAGTGCCGATCATGATCCGCCTTCGCACCTCCTTGCCAAAGCCCGCCGCCCGCGTTCTTTCATACATGCCGACGATGTCTTTGCCGGGCACGCGAAGCCCGTAGCGCACGCCATCGTAGCGGGCGAGATTCGACGAGGCTTCGGCCGGCGCCACGATATAATAAGCGGGCAAGGCATAACGCGTGTGCGGCAGCGAGATATCGGTGATTGCCGCGTCCGCCGCTTTTAGCCATTCGATTCCCTGCGCCCACAGTGCTTCGATTTCGGCCGGCATGCCCTCCCGGCGATATTCCTTCGGGATCCCTATGTTCATGCCCTTGACGCCACGCTCCACCGCAGCCTCGAAATCCGGCACAGGAACATTGACGGACGTCGTGTCCTTCGGGTCATGGCCCGCCATGGAGCGCAGCAGGATTGCCGCGTCGCGCACCGTGCGCGCGATCGGCCCTGCCTGATCGAGCGAGGACGCGAAGGCGACGATGCCCCACCGCGAGCAGCGCCCATAGGTCGGCTTGATGCCCACGGTTCCGGTAAACGCCGCGGGCTGGCGGATCGAGCCGCCGGTGTCGGTCGCCGTCGCGCCGAAGCAGAGCCGCGCGGCGACCGCTGCCGCCGAGCCTCCCGACGAGCCGCCGGGCACCAGCGGGGTATTCGAGCCATGCCGCCGCCAGGGCGAAATCACAGGGCCGAAATAAGAGGTCTCGTTCGACGAGCCCATCGCGAATTCGTCGAGATTGAGTTTGCCGAGCATCACCGCGCCGTCGCGCCAGAGATTGGCGGTGACCGTCGATTCATAAGGCGGCACGAAACCTTCGAGGATATGGCTGCCCGCCGTGGTCTGCACGCCCTCGGTGCAATAGAGATCCTTTATGCCGAGCGGAATCCCTTCGAGAGGCAAAACCTCGCCCTTGGCGATCCGCGCGTCGGACTGACGGGCCATGGCGAGCGCCTTCTCTGGCGTCTCGACAATGAAAGCGTTCAGCGCCCGTGCGTTTTCGATTGCGTCGATATGCGCATGCGCGAGTTCGACGGCAGAAAATTCTTTTCGCCGGAGGCCCCCGCGCGCTTCGGCGAGGGTCAGCTCCGTGAGGCCGGTCATTTTTCGCTCACTCCACCACCTTGGGGACGACGAAATAATGCTCGTCGGAGGCCGGCGCGTTGGCGACGATTTTTTCCGGGATAGAGCCGTCCGTCACGATATCGGCGCGCTTTTTCATCGGCATCGGCATGACCGATGTCATCGGCTCGACGCCTTCGACATCGACGCTTCGCAATTCCTCGACGAAGGCGAGGATGGCGTTGAGTTCGTTTTGCAGATTCGGCACCTCGGCCTCAACGACCTTGATCCGCGCGAGATGCGCGATGCGCCGCACGGTCGCAGAATCGACGGGCATGAACTCTCCCTTCGGGCTGGGGCTGAAACAAGCTGGCTATAGCACCGGGGCGTTGGCGCAAGCAATGCGCGGCGGCGAGCCTCATGCTGAGGAGATCGCGAAGCGATCGTCTCGAAGCACGCAACGCTGGTTGTCGCGCGGATCGTACCAAAATGTTTCGAGACCTGTGCGCAAGTCCTTGCCGGTGCTTGCAATGGCTTTTTGTCCATGATTCCGTTTCGCCCATGCTGATAGGGAGGGTTTCATGGCACGGCGGCGGATCGGGCAGGAAGTGTTTCGGTTTGGCG
>DATBYR010000285.1:0-13265 GCA_036513565.1 Methylocella sp.
AAACCTCCATGCTTGCGCCAAATTTGTCGCGGGACCGCTCAAGGGCAAGTTTCCGAATACCGAAGCGGCGTTGCGGGACCTTCCAGGCATTGGGCCGTATACCGCGGCGGCCGTCGCGGCGATCTGTTTCGGCCGCCCCGCGGCCGCCATCGACGGCAATGCCGAGCGGGTGCTTGCGCGCCTCTATGGGATCTCCACGCCGCTGCCCGCAGCAAGGTCCGAAATCAAGGCCAACGCTGCCGCCATGGTGCCGTTTGAGCGGCCCGGCGATTTCGCGCAGGCGATGATGGACCTCGGCGCCATGATCTGCTCGCCAAAACACCCCTCTTGCGACATTTGTCCCTTGCTAAAATTATGTCGCGGCCATGCCTCGGGCTGCCCCCAAAACCTGCCGCGCAAGGCGCCACGGCGGGAGAGGCCGCTGCGCCAGGGCGCCGCCTTTTTCGTGCGCCGCCGGGACGGTGCGGTTCTCGTCCGCACGCGGCCACCCCAGGGGCTCCTCGGCGGCATGACGGAATTGCCTGGAACCTGTTGGGAGATCGATTTCGACGCGGCCTCGGTGGCAAGCCAGGCGCCGATTGAGGCGTCTTACCGGAAGCTCGATAAGAGTGTCTCGCATGCGTTCACCCATTTCGCCCTGCGGCTCGACATTTACGTCGCGGAAGTTCCAAGCAGGCGGCGCGCGCCAGCCGGCTACCGTTTCGTGCCTGAGTGCGGCCTCGACAAGGAGGCTTTTCCCAGTGTCATGCGCAAAATCATCGAAGCCGTGCGCCAAACGCGCGAACATGGTGCGGCGAAACGGGCCCTGTTTCGCGGCCTGAAAATGCCGCAAGACAAGGAGCTTCCGTCACCAGAAATCGGTTGACAAGGTCAATCCGACTGAACCTCCGGACAAAAGTGACAGTTCAACGCTTTTCCGCCCGCATTGCCTCGACGATCTTCATCGTTTCGACGCTAACGCGCGTTACGCGTTTGAGTAGGTCGATCACCTTTTCCTTGTGATCCGCGAAGCGATAAGTGTTGAACTGCTCACGGATAGTCGGGTCTTTTGGCGTCTTCTCCTTATACTGGTCGAGAATCCATTCGAGCGCCGAGCGGTTGCCGAGCCGGTAGGTCCACGCTTCCGGTGGAATACCGGAAAGCTGCGTCTCGCTGTCGAGCTGGATATTACCGATGTCCTTGTTTGCTCGCAGCAGCGCCCTGGGCGCGATCTCGGCCTCGCGCGATTTTTCCTTGGGCGTGTCGGTGCGCTCCAGCGGCCACGGCTTGACCGTCTCGTAGCCGATATGCAGCGCCATCAGCTTCTCGCCCCAATCAGCCCAGCGCCAGAAGTCGCCATAGAACGGAATGCGCGGGAATTCGCGCTTGAGGTTCAGCGCGTATTTCTCGCGATAGACTGGGTCGTGCAGGACGCCGTAGATGTAGCGAAAGATCGCATCCTTTGTGATCTGGCGGTTGATGTTCCTGGTCTTCTCATATTGGTTGCGAAACTGTTCCAATGCCCAATCAGTGATATTGCCTATCCGGCGCCCCTCCTCGTCAATCCGCTCGAAAGGAGCGCATTGCGCAGGGTCCAATGAGTAAATCGAATAGCTTGATGAGCAGTTAGTGGCGATCGCGCAGAAAGGCAATCTCGTTCCAAACACAAATATCATTTGACGATTAGTTTGGTCTAAATTCTCCCCAAAGAAACTCTGGTGAAGGGATGTCAGGCGGTCCGCCAACTCGATGTCTGCATAGAAAACACGCTTCGAAAATGGTCTGTACTGGTGTTGCGATAATTTGTTTGCATCGAACGCAAGGACCCTCCCCTGAAGCATCAAATTCTTAATCGTCTCGCTCCATTTGATTTCGTAATCCAGAAGTGCGTTGAGATCAGACTTTTTTGCTCCAGAGATTTTTCGTGCGTTTCGGTTATAGCGATCAATAAAGAACTTTACCTTCGCGACGAGAGCGGCCCGATCGTAGTCAAAGACCCAATCGTCACGACCCGTAAGAATACCAGGAGCGATCAGACCGAATATCGCCTGCACTCGTCGGACATCGGTCCGCCCTTCAGATTTCCTTTCTGCGATTGGCAGAAGCTTTTGGAATTCGTCAGTGCCCTGATTTAGCCAATCGTTTTGGGGGGTTGGCTTAAGCTCTTCAACATTGAGAACTGCAATCTTGGAGGCTCCAAGGAATACCAGTTTTTCTTCCGCCGTTTCCAGTTGTGGTCGCCTTACGTATCGTACGCGACAGCCCTGGGTCTTTGCGCGTTTTACCAAAAAGCTAATCGCTACGCCGGTCTGAATCCCGAATACATTATGCTTGGTCCCTGATAGGCGCGGGTCTGCACGTACATCACCCCCAAGGTCTACAATATAGATATCATTGAACTCAGACGCGACAGTCTCGCGGAAACCGTCAAAAGTCCTGCTCTCAATAAAACTTCGGTTTGTGATAAATGCGACGATACCATTCTCATCAACTCTGTCCGACGCCCATCGAAAGAAGCGCGCATACATGTCGTAGACTTTGGTTTTCTGCGCAATCGATGCGGCGATATAGGTCTCCTTGATCCGCCGGTCGATCTCTGGATATTCGCGATTCTTGTTGTTTTCGTTCTCGTTTAGCTGATTGGCATTGTACGGCGGGTTACCGATAATGACGCTGATCTTCTTCTTGTTCTGGCGTTTGATGCGCGCGACGTTCTCCTCGCTGACGGCGCCGAAGAGATCACCAAAGTGTTGCCGCTTGCCGATTGCGTGTGTGCGCAGTCCCGCGACATTGTCGAGCGTATCGACGAAGCATAGGTTCGGATATTCCTCGAATTGCGGTGTAGGTCGCCTCGATGTTCAGGTTAGCGACGTAATAGGGCAGGATCGCCGCCTCGTTGGCGTGCAATTCCTCCAGATATTTGTGCCGCAGCTTCTGCCGCTGGCCGCGGAAATGTTCGATCATTTCGGTGATGAAGGTGCCAGTTCCGGCTGCCGGATCGAGAATTTCAACGTTTTTGTCGACCAACGCTTTGCCGAAATGCTTCTGGCACAGCCAGTCGGTGCTCTCGATCATGAAGCGCACGATCTCGTTGGGCGTATAGACAACGCCGAGCCGGTCGGCCTTCTTCTTGTCGTAGACCTTGTAGAAGTCCTCATAGATGGTCTTGAGGAACTTTTGCTTCTCATGGTGGCTGGTAACCAACGCGGCGGCGCTCTTGATCGCGGCGTAGTAGGGTCGCAGTCCCGCCAGCGTATCGTGCTTCACCTTGCCGGTGAAGAACGTGTTCTCCAGCGCATAGAGTTCCCTCGCCACGTTGTTCTTGTGATGGAAGTCCGGATTGTCGAATACCTGCGAAAATATTTCTTCCGTCAGGATGTGCTGGATCAGCATTTCTCGCACGTCGGCGGCGGTGACACTTGGGTTGATTGTATCCTGTGCGTGCTTGAGGAAGCGCAGCGCGGCCTTGCGGAAGTTATCTTTGTCGCGCTCGGCTGCCTCGATCATGTCGCGCAGTGCCTTGAGCACCTCCGGCAGATCGGTCTTGAATTGCTTGACTGCCTTGCGAAAATCCGCGATCTCCTCGCGCACGTAGCCGAAGAACAGCTCCAGCAGCTTTTGCAGCTTGGCGGGGTCCTGAACTCCGCAGCGAATCACTTCCTGCCTGTTTTGGATTAAGATCGCCTCGTGCGAGTCCTCGAAGATGATGTTGTCCTGCGGATAGCCCTTGCGGAATTTCTTTTCGATCTCCTTGTCGAGATCGTCTTCCTCGTCTTTCGCCTCCCAATATCCAAGTGGCACGCGCAGCTCGTAAACAAGCGCGCCATCGGGGTAGACGGGCTTTTTCTGCAGGGTCTGATACTCGTATTGCGGAATAAAAATGAGATCGCGCGACCTGCCCCATTCCTTGAGCAGCGTCTTGAACGCCTCGCTCACCACCGACTCGCGTGTCGTGCCGGAGACGCGGCGCAGCGTCTGCAATTCATTTAGATAATGCTGGATTAGAAGTTGGCTCACCCCAAGGCTCCCGCCCTGATTCGCGCGCCCTACGGTACCGCTGCAACATCCACAGTGAAAGGTAGTGGCCGTAAAAACATTTTTCGCGCCGGCCGGGGTTGCGCTCGCGGGAATCTATTCCGCCGCCGGGCGCAGGCTCGCCCTCGCCAATGACCGCAGGGCATCGATCGGCTGATATCTCCCCTCGCGGAAAAAGTGCCAGAACGTCCAGCCATTGCAGGCGGGCAGGCCTTGCGCCAGTGCCCCTATTTTGTGAATCGAGCCGGTGATGGCGCCGATCGAAACCGTGCCATCGGCCCGCACCATCGCGGCGTGCCGTTTCCTTTCATCGACCAGAATTTCGCCAGCCCGAAGGAGCCCCGCCTCGACGATCGCGGCGAAAGGAATGCGCGGCTCGGAACGTTTGTCCGCAACCGCCACGATGGCCTCGTGCGGGAGCATCTCGACTCCCGCGATCCTTGCCCTTGCGGCGCGCACAAAGCTTGCGGCTCGCTCGATGCCGATAAAGGAACGCCCGAGTCTTTTGGCAACGGCGCCGGTGGTGCCGGAACCAAGGAATGGATCGAGGACCACGTCGCCCTTGTTCGAGGCGGCGAGCAGAATGCGCGAGAGCAGCGCCTCGGGCTTCTGCGTCGGGTGGACTTTGCGGCCGGAGGAATCTTTCAGGCGTTCGGCCCCGGTGCAGATCGGCAAGAACCAATCGGAGCGGACCTGGCAGTCCTCGTTGCCGGCTTTCAGCAGTTCGTAGTTGAAGCAATAGTTCTTGGCCCGCGCGCTCTTGGCCGCCCAGATCAATGTTTCATGCGCATTGGTGAAGCGGCGGCCGCGAAAATTCGGCATCGGATTGGCTTTGCGCCAAATAATATCGTTCAGGATCCAAAAGCCCAGGTCTTGCAGGATCGAACCGGCCCGGAAAATATTGTGGTAGGAGCCGATCACGAAAATCGTCGCGTCCTTCTTCATGACCCGGCGCACCGCGGCGAGCCAGGCCCGCGTAAACTTGTCGTAGTCGGAAAAGCTCGCAAATTTGTCCCAATCGTCGTCGACGCCATCGACAAGGCTTTGGTCCGGCCGCGAGAGAGTGGATTCGAGCTGCAAATTATAAGGCGGATCGGCGAAGACGAGATCGACGCATTCCGGCGGCAGCCGGGCCATCGCTTCCATGCAATCGCCTTTGATGATTGCGTCGAGGGGAAGCGCGCCGGGCGCCGGACCAGGCCCGGGCGTGACGGAGCGCGCCGGCGAAATCCCAGTACGCATCACCTTGACCTGGGATTTCGGGCCGGGCGCCCCGGCACGTTGGCTACGCATAAACAAAAACCGGTACGCGACGCGATTGCCTGTGCCGGGCGGGGCGGCCCGTCGGGGGTTCCTGCGTTACGTTTGGTAAAGACCGCGTTTAGAAGGCAAATCCCGGACTGTCCCGTTTTCGCACGCCGGGAGCGGATCGAAGCGAATGTGGACCGCGTCCGGGCATGGCGCGGCGATCGCGGGTTAGTCCGCCGCGAAGGGCCGGAAGCTCAATCGATGAAACGGGCACGGTCCATGCTCGGCTATCGCCGCGAGATGGGCTTTCGTGGCATAGCCAAAATGGTCGCTGAAACGATAGGCGGGATAAAGACCGCAGAGGCGGCGCATCAGGCGGTCGCGAGTCACTTTGGCGACAATCGAGGCGGCGGCGATCGATGAATTCGCGGCGTCGCCCTTGACGATCGTCTCGGCGGGGAGGCAAAGACCCGGCGGCAGATCATTGCCGTCGATCAGAATGTGGCGGGGCGCGATGGAAAGCGCGAAGAGCGCCCGGCGCATGGCGGAAAATGTCGCCTGGCGGATGTTGATGCGATCGATTTCCGCGGCGCTCGCGAAAGCGACCGCCACCGCTATCGCAGTCAGCATGATCTCTTCGTAAAGGCGTTCGCGCTCGTTAGGGGTAAGCCGCTTCGAATCGTTTAGCCCGCGCGGCAGCTTGCGCGGATCTAGGACGACGGCTGCGGCGGCGACCGGCCCGGCAAGGGGGCCGCGTCCCGCTTCGTCGATCCCCGCCACCGGCCAAATCCCGCGCTTTTGCAGATTTCTTTCGACGCGGAAGTTGGGCTTGGTCATGCGGGGCTCTGAGCGGCGGGATTCCGCGCGGCGGCCAGGCGCCTATTTTTTGCCGAAGCTCAACTTGCCGAAGCGGGAGTTGAAGCGCGACAGGCGGCCGCCGCGATCGACCAGATGCTGCGAGCCTCCGGTCCAGGCCGGATGGGTGGTTGGATCGATGTCGAGGTGCAAGGTGTCGCCCGCCTTCCCATAGGTGGAGCGGGTGATAAACTCGGTCCCGTCGGTCATGACCACCTTGATCAGATGGTACTGAGGGTGAATATCGGGTTTCATCGGGAGGTCCCTGCATGTCCGCGCCAGCTTCGTGACCGGAGTTGCCGCGATTCCGCGCCGTTCGTCCATCTTGACCGGAGTTGCCGCCCTATACCCCAGCCGACGAGGTGTTACAAGGCCGGAAAGCGGGTTGTTACAGGCCGGTTCGCATGTAGTCCGCGGTGCGCCCCGGCTCGCAAAAGACGCTCGCCTTCGGCGCGGGTTGACGCTAAGCCGTTAGACGGAAGAGACATGGTGAGCCCAGGTCAGTCGTGACGCCGTCATTGAAAGGGAGGGAACGGGCAGATGGGCGCACAGGTAGCCTACGCCAAGCAGCGGCTACACACCTATCCGCCGCGAATTGCGGCACTATCTCAGGCGGCGACACGCCAGGCGAAGGGAGGGTTTTGGTCATGAGGGTTAGAATTACGATCTTGTCTGTTGCGATCTTGGCAATGCCGGTTTTAGCTCTTGCGGAGGGGATGACGCCGACAGCCACAAGTCCGCCGGCGAGCCACGACATCGTCGCGCCAGATCAACTGGTCTGGAAGCCGCTCATCCCCGGCGCGGAGATGGCCGTCGTTTTCGGCGACCTGGACAAGAAGGGCGGTTTGTACGTGATCCGCATCCGTTCCAAAGGGGAGGTCAAAGTGCCGCCGCACTGGCATGCGACCGACGAACACATTACGGTACTCGAGGGTTCCTTTTCGATCGGATCCGGTGAGCAGTTCGATGCGAGCAAGCTGCAGGAGATGAAGGTGGGAGCACACGCTATGATGCCTGCGGGGGTCCGCCACTTTAGCCTTACCAAGGCCGACAATGTGATTGAATTGTTTGGCGAGGCGCCGTTTGTCGTCAACTTTGTCAATCCGGAAGACGACCCAAGGAAAGCTAAGAGCAAATAAGAGTCGCAGGCGGCGCTTCAACGGCGGGTCATAGGGACGCGAACCCGGTTTGCCGCATCTTATGCGGACCCGTCTAATCAATGTTCGGCTCCCGAAAGCTCGAATGTTCAGGGAGCATTGAATTCTTCTTCTTGACCCTGATTCGCGGAGGTTGAAATGCCGAACCCCAATGCAGTTGTCTCCAACGTCATACGTTTCGAGCCGCCGCTCGATAGAGCGCCTGCCGAACTGCTGCGTGCCGAGCGTGGTCTGTTTGTGGAACTGGAGGGAGGGCGTCGTGTGCGCCTGGACTCCGCCGATCCTCACTCGGTCGGCTTCACACAGATCTTAGACGGACTGAGCAAGCTGCGGCTGCCGGTCTACCTAGAAATCGACCCAGCGACATCGGTAATCACGCGGCTACTCATTCCGCACGTATCCCGCGTCGTTGGCGTGCGTCAGATCGATGAGGGTGTGCTCGATGTGGAACTGGAACTTTCGCACGGGCGCCACGTACTGCGGCGTGGCCAGCCGGACTTTGACGAGTTCGAAAGGCAGCTACGCGAGGCGGTGACGAACCGTCGACCGGTTATCGTCACCGAGGACGACGGGCACAACATCATCGATATCCGTCCGGGCCCGGATGTGCCGCTTCCCCCATTTCCGCCGGAGGTTCCGCCGCTTGAAAAGTGGCCGCCACGCTGGATCAGGGATTTGTTGAACCGGATATGGCGCTGGAAGTGGTGGCCCTGGTGGTGGTTCCGTTGCATATCGATGACAAAGGCACAGCAGGTCTTCGACGCGATGAATGCCACCAGCTGCAATCCACTCACTGTCCCGCCACCGTGCATTCCCTTTCTCTATCCCGATGATGGTTGCTGGGCGCGAGCCCACGAGATGTGCCGGCTGATGATTAACATGGCCCTGTCGCCGAGAAAAGTCTGGATTCGAGCGAGTTTAAGGCTGCATGTGAACACGAGGAACAACCCCGCATGCTACGTCGAATGGGGATGGCATGTGGCGCCTACGTTGTGCGTGCGTGGGCCCAGTTTCTTTCAAACTCAATGTATGGTGATCGATCCATCACTGTTCACGACACCAGTGTCCAAGGCGACGTGGAAAGGTGTACAAGGGGATCCCAACGCAACACTCACGGACAGTGACGCTTCTCAGTACTGGCCGAACGGGGGGACCGATCCAACGTATTCAGATACAAATATCCGCCTCGCCTACTATCGACTGCAGCTGCAGAACCGGGCAATACAACACGGGCCGCCGCCCTACGCAAATTGCCCATAGAGAAAGGGGCCAGGCTCGATTAACGACAGCGATGCCCAACTCGCCGCGGGATAGAGACGCACTCTGGAGATGAAGAAGTCACACTCTCCAGCTCTGCGAAAGCTGCTGCAGCAAGAGTCGGAGCCCGGCGAGTGAGTACGCGCCGAGGATCACAGTGTAGCCAAGCCGCCTGACAGCCGAACAAACCTTTACTCCGGCCGCGCGAACGTGTACCCCGTCCCCGCAATGGACCCGGTGCAGCCAGTTTGCGCCGGGCTTATTTTTGGCGGCTCCCGTTAGCGGCTCTGTGTTAAGAGCCTGTTTCAAAAGCCTCGCCCTCATCCTGGGAGGCCTGCAAGGCCGTCTCGAAGGATGTGCGCGGGGGTATCTCGAGGCGCCCTCGCCCTTCGGGACGTGCTCTTCTAGCCCTCCTCAGGGTGAGGCCTTAGGTTCTGTGAAACGTGAGGATCGCGGCGAAAAGCGATAAGTTCGATGGCGAATGTGGTGGTGGTCGGCGCCCAATGGGGCGACGAAGGCAAGGGCAAGATCGTCGATTGGCTATCGCTCGAGGCCGACATCGTGGTGCGCTTTCAGGGCGGCCACAATGCCGGCCATACGCTCGTCATCGACAACAATGTCTATAAGCTCACGCTGTTGCCTGCTGGGGTGGTGCGGCCCGGAAAACTCTCGATCATCGGCAATGGCGTCGTCCTCGATCCCTATCATTTGGTGGACGAAATCGCCAAGCTCGCGGGCCAAGGCATCGAGGTCTCGCCCAAAAATCTCAAGATCGCGGAAAACGTGACACTGATCCTCTCCTTGCACCGCGAGCTCGACGCCCATCGCGAATCGGCAAATGTCGAAGCGGTGAAGATCGGAACCACCAAACGTGGCATCGGGCCAGCTTACGAGGACAAGGTGGGCCGCCGCGCGATCCGGCTCATGGACTTGGCCGAGCCGGACAGTTTGGATCAAAAAATCGCCCGCCTGCTCGCCCACCACGAGCCGCTGCGCCGCGGGCTTGGGCTCGAACCTGTCACGGCAGAGGCCATTCGCGCCGAACTCGATTGCGTCGCGGCCAAAATTCTTCCCTTCATGGATGCTACCTGGGAATTGCTGGAGGCCGCCCGGCGCGCGGGCAAGCGCATTTTGTTCGAAGGCGCACAAGGCGCGATGCTCGATGTCGATCACGGCACTTACCCGTTTGTGACCTCGTCGAATACGGTCGCCGCCAATGCTGCCACGGGGTCAGGGCTTGGCCCAAAGGCGATCGGTTATGTGTTGGGAATCGCCAAGGCGTATACGACGCGGGTCGGCGGCGGGCCGTTCCCGGCCGAGCTTAACGACGCCATCGGCGAGCGGATGGGTGAACGGGGGCATGAATTCGGAACCAACACGGGGCGGCGCAGGCGTTGCGGCTGGTTCGACGCCGTGCTCGTGCGCCAGGCGGTCAAAACCTCGGGGATAGACGGTATTGCCTTGACGAAGCTCGATATTCTTGACGGTTTCGCGGAGATCAAGGTTTGCGTCGGCTATCGTCTCGATGGCCAGCGTATCGGCAGATTGCCGGCAAGCCAGGCGGCGCAGGCGAGGGTCGCTCCGGTCTATGAGACAATCGAGGGGTGGAAGGACACGACGGCCGGCGCCCGGTCCTGGGCGGCGCTTCCGGCGCAGGCGATCAAATATGTCCGCCGCATCGAGGAATTGATCGAGGCCCCGGTCACGCTTCTGTCGACCAGCCCCGAGCGTGCCGATACGATCCTTGTCCACAATCCGTTCCGCGATTGATGGGCAAGTTCCGCGGGGATTGACGGAAGGCCGATCAAATGCTCTCAACACGATATGGCTGACTATTACCCGCTGCTCGCCAAGGCCATCGCGAGCCTGCCGGATTCGACGGCCGAAGCACGACACGCCATTTACGAGCGGGCGCGCGGGGCGCTTTTCGGCCAATTGCGCAATCTCGATCCACCGGTGCCGGAGGAGGCGATCGAACGCGAAGCGCAAGCCCTGGAAGTTGCAGTTGCCCGGCTTGAAACGGAAATTGTGTCGCGGCCGGGGACGGGAAGCGGCGCGCCCGTGGCCGAACCGGATCTCGCGGGCTTTGGGCCAACGGCCGGGAGTCCGGCCGGTGCATCCCCGGCGGATGAGCCAAGCGCGGTGCCGTTGCCTGAACCCAATCCGCTGGACCCAGATCAGCTCGGCCCCGCTCCATCCGCGCCGGCTCCTATTCCAGCCGCGCAAACGCCGCTGCCTTCGCGACCCCTCAAGGTTCGCCGCGATCCGCGGCCGCCCGGCATGAACCCGGGCGCCCGGCCGGATGGCGCGCCGCGGCCAGGCCCGGCTTTCAAGCCGGCGCCGCCTTCGGCCCGCAATCCGGCTCCGGCGGCGCGGACCGCGACGACCCCCTCGGCCGCGCAGGACGCGCCCGAAGCCCCGGCAGCAGGCACCGCTTCTCCCGGCCAAGCTGCTTTGGCCGGGCGCGATTGCGATGGATTTGCCCCGGTACCGGTTATCCCGGAGGCCCGTGCCTTGGAAGCGTCTGCCGTTGAAGCGCCCGCCGTTGAAGCGCCTGCCCCGGAAGCGTCAAACCCGAGCCTGGAAAGTCTCGTATCGGCGGCAAGAACGCGGCCTGAGGCTCAACATCCTTTCGCACCTCGGCCCGCGCGAGACGCCGGTCCCGCAAAGCGCCTTATGGTCGTTTGTGGAATCGCCGGTCTGGTCTTCGCCCTTGTCGCGATCGCCGCCTATAAGCTGCGCGATCGCCCCGAAGATCTTGTGCGCCCGCAACCTCCTCCGCCATCGACCCAGGGCGAGACCAGTGCTGGTGGCAAAATCGTCGACCGCATCGGCGCCGGCACCGCGACGCACGGGTCTGCGCCAGTTTTGGCCGGTGTGCCTTCTTCAACCGCTGATCGCAACGATGCCACCAAAAGCGGCTCCGGACCGGCCAATCCCCCCATCCCCGTCGCCCGCCGCGCTGCCCTTCTCGTTGAGGCGCTGGAAGAAAAATCCAAGGTGAAAACCTTTCTTGGCACGGTCGTCTGGCGGATCGATAATGTCAGCACTGGACCGGATGAGCCGCTCAGCTCAGCGGTTCGCGCCGAGATCGACATACCCGAAGAAAAGCTGCAAGCGGCGATGACGATTCAAAAAAATTACGACGGCACATTGCCCGCTTCGCATACCATGAAGCTGATGTTTGCCGTGCCGCAAGACAGCCCCCTGGGCAATATCAAGCAGATCAGCGTGTTGCAGATGCGCCGCGAAGATTCGGCGACAGGCGAGTCGCTGAAGGGGACTACGGTGCCGGTCATGGAGAATTCTTTCCTCGTCGGTCTCGCCCGCGGCGACGCCGAGGCATCCAATCTCGATCTTCTGCGATCACGCGAATGGTTGGACGTTCCGATGGTTCTCGCCAATGGCCACATCGCGAAATTGACCTTCGAAAAGGGACCCTCGGGGCAGCGCGCCCTGGACGACGCGATGACGTCCTGGCAGGCCGACAGTCTGAAATAATCCACCTCTGGCGGCGCCGGACCGGCGTGATGAAGCGGCGATGGGCGGCGCGGATGCGTTGGCCAGGAAATACCTGGCGGGCGGCCGTCCCCCGGTCAGCGCCCCCTATCCAGGTCCTCCCCAATTCAACCCTGCCTTTCAGCCAAGTTCCGGGCGGTACCCCACAACCAAGTGCGCGCGGCCCTCAATTTGTCGGCGACGGTACGCGCGGAGCGGCGAGCGCGGCGCGCAGTTGCTCGATCTGGGTTTCCACCGGGCTCGGTGGCAGGCTCTCCTTGCCGCGCGAGTCGCGCGACTTATAGATCAGAAGATCGAGATGGATAATGCGCGCCTGCAGGCGAAGCGATATCGCGATGAGGTCGCGCAGACGCCGCGGCAAGCGGACGAGAACATCCTTGTTGGACACGATGCCCTGCTCCGACAAACGAATCCTGCGTTTTTCGGCGGCGGCCTCGGCGCGGCTCAGTTCGCCTTCGTTGACGGCGCGCTGGAGGAGCAGCCAGGAGGCAACCTGCATGAGCCGTGTCGTCAAACGCATGCTTTCGACCGCATAGGCGACCGCCGCCGCGCGCGGCAAGAGCTTCGCCTCCTCGCGGCCATCGCCGTCGAGATAGGTGGCCGCCCGGCTCACCAGATCCATCCCCTCCTGGAAAAGAGCCATGAATTGTTCGGACGCCGCCAGCTTCTCGCCGAAGGAGACGGTTTTATCGTCTCTAAAATACGGCGTTTGAACCATCACGCGCCTTTTTGCCGGAGCTGCCGATCGAAGTGGACTTGCTAGAAAGCAGAGCCCCGCAGGTTGCTATAATTTTCGTATAATAAGCCAATTCCCCGGGCCGCGGGAGTTCACCTTTCATTAGGCTTAATACGGGGTTTGCTCTGGCAAGACGACGGGCGGCTTGAATGGGACCCGCGCGCAGCGGGACCGCTTGAGCTTCGCGGAATATCTCACATCCGGAAAACGCCAAATTGGGTTGCCTCAACCGGCGCATTGAGGGCGGCGGAAATCGAGAGGGCGAGCACCATCCGGGTTTCGGCCGGATCGATGATGCCGTCGTCCCAAAGCCGCGCGCTCGCATAATAGGGATGCGCCTGGCGTTCGAACCGCTCCCGGACCGGTGCCTTGAACTCATCGTCCTCCTCGGGGGATAAAAATTGTCCGGCGGCCGCCAGTTTGTCGCGGCGCACTTGCGCTAGAACATTGGCGGCCTGTTCGCCGCCCATCACCGAAAT
>DATBYR010000286.1:0-14689 GCA_036513565.1 Methylocella sp.
TTGTCCAGCGCGTCGAAGTCTCTGGCCGCGAGGCGCGGATCATGGGAACGATGGGCGACTTACTCAGCACGCTTGCCGCCGCAGCGGACGCAAAATTGGCTACCGGCGGCGTGCCCAGTTCCGTTCTGAGTTGGCGGAGAGGGGGGGATTCGAACCCCCGATAGGCTTGCGCCTATGCCGCATTTCGAGTGCGGTGCTTTCAACCGCTCAGCCACCTCTCCGCGGCGTCTATCAGACGAGGCGCAGATACCATGGGGGCGCCTCGCCTTACAAGCGCGGACCACAAACCATGGCCCGCTATCCCGGCGCGGTTGCCGCCTTCAGGCTGTCGGGATGCGGAATGAGAACGATGTTGTAGCCGGCGTCGACATAATGGATTTCCCCGGTGACGCCACTCGAAAGATTGGACAGAAGATAAAGCGCCGCGCCACCGATGTCGGGGAGGTCGAGGCCGCGGCGCAGCGGCGCATGCGCCTTCACGAAACTAAACAAGACACGCCCGTCGGCGATGCCGGCGCCCGCCAGGGTGCGGATAAGCCCCGCCGAAATGGCGTTCACCCTGATGCCTTGCGGGCCGTAATCGGCGGCGAGATAGCGCACGCTCGCCTCTAGTGCCGCCTTGGCGACGCCCATGACATTGTAGTGGGGCATGACCCGTTCCGCACCGGCAAAAGTCAGGGTCAAAAGGGCGCCGCCCGGCTGCATGAGAAGCGCCGCGCGCTTGGCGATCTCGGTAAAGGAGAAAACCGAAATCAACATCGTGCGCGAAAAATTTTCCCGCGTCGTATCGGCGTAGCGGCCCTTCAGTCCGGCGCGGTCCGAATAGGCGAGGCTATGGACCACAAAATCGAGACCTCCCCATTTTTTTTCGATGGCCGAGAAAAGCTGATCGACCGAGTCGAGCTCCTCGACGTCGCAAGGCAAAATGAGCGCCGCGCCGAGGCTTTCGGCCAGCGGCTGGACGCGCTTGCCGAGCGCCTCTCCCTGATAGGTGAAGGCGAGTTCCGCGCCCTGTTCGTGAAGCGCCTTGGCGATGCCCCACGCAATCGAATGATCGTTCGCGACGCCCATGACGAGGCCGCGCTTGCCGCGCATCAATCCTCCGTTGTCCGCCGCCCGCGCCTCAGGCATCGACATGTTTCAAAACGAGGCTGGCGTTGGTGCCGCCGAAGCCGAAGGAATTCGACAAGACGGCACCCAATCGCACGCCGTCGCGGCGCTTGCGCACAATGTCCATATCCGCGAAAGCCGGATCGAGCTCCTCGATATTCGCGCTTTCGCAAATAAATCCGTTTTGCATCATCAACAGCGAGTAGATTGCTTCCTGGACCCCGGTGGCGCCGAGGGAATGGCCGGTCAAGGATTTTGTAGCCGCGATCGGCGGACACTTTTCGGCCGATCCGAAAACGGTTCTTATCGCCTCGATCTCCTTCACATCGCCAATTTCCGTCGAAGTCGCATGTGGATTGATGTAATCGATCGGCGTTCGCACATTTTCGAGAGCCATGCGCATGCAGCGCACCGCTCCTTCGCCGGACGGCGCGACCATGTCATGGCCGTCCGAGGTCAAGCCGTACCCGCCGATCTCGGCGTAAATTTTCGCTCCCCGCGCGCGGGCGTGCTCCAATTCCTCCAGCACCAATACCCCCGCGCCGCCGGCAATGACGAACCCGTCCCGGTTCTTGTCGTAGGCGCGGGAGGCGCTCGCGGGACGGTCGTTGAAGCCAGAGGACATCGCGCCCATCGCATCGAACAGAACCGAGAGGGTCCAATCGAGTTCTTCGCAGCCGCCCGCGAACATTATGTCCTGCTTGCCGTATTGGATCATCTCATAGGCATTGCCGATGCAGTGGTTGGAGGTCGCGCAGGCCGACGAGATCGAGTAATTGACGCCCTTGATCTTGAACCAGGTGGCGAGCGTCGCCGAGGCGGTCGAGGACATGGATTTCGGAACGGCGAAAGGCCCAATCTTTTTCGGTCCCTTGGTGCGCGCGATATCCGCGGCCTCGATGAGAGTCCGCGTCGAAGGCCCGCCCGAACCCATGATGATGCCGGTGCGCTCATCCGATATTTCATTGGGCGCGAGACCTGCATCCAGGATCGCCTGATCCATCGCGGCATGGTTCCAGGCAGTGCCGCCGGCATGGAAACGCATGGCGCGGCGATCGACGACGCCGCTGGGGTCTAGCGCAGGCGCACCGTGAACCTGGCTGCGAAAGCCGAGTTCGGCGTATTTCTCCGCCTTGACGACGCCGGATTTGGCCTCCCGCAAGGAGGCGAGCACCTCCTGGCTGTTGTTCCCGATCGAGGACACAATCCCCATTCCGGTGACGACGACGCGTCTCATGCTTCAAAACTCCTGCTTGACATCGCGGCCCCGGAGCACGAATCCGGGGGCCATTGTTCAAGGGCAAAAGACGACCGGCCGAAGGTTCAGGCCACGGATGGAGTTGCGGCCTTGAATAAGCCAACCCTTATGTCCTTGGCCTCATATATGCGTGTCCCATCGGCCTCGAGCCAGCCGTCGGCGATGCCGAGCACCAGTTTGGTCTTGAACACGCGTTTCAATTCCACGCCGTAGATAACCCGCCTGACGGTGGGCAAGACCTGATCGGAAAATTTGACCTCGCCCACGCCGAGCGCCCGGCCACGTCCAGTGAGGCCAAGCCAGCCGAGATAAAAGCCAAGAAGCTGCCAAAGCGCGTCGAGCCCGAGGCAGCCGGGCATCACCGGATCGCCCTTGAAGTGGCAGCCGAAAAACCAGAGGTCCGGCTTGACCGAAAATTCGGCCAAGATCACGCCCTTGGCATTGGCGCCGCCTTGTTCGGAAACTTCCGTGATTCGATCGAACATCAAAAGCGGCGGCAACGGCAGTTGCGGATTGCCTGGCCCAAACAATTCTCCCCGCCCGCAGGCGATCAGGTCCTCATATTCGAAATTGGCACGCCGCTCGTTCATGTCCGTTTCACTCTCGCGTCCCCGTCCGGCAGCCATGCGGGCTTTCTCCGGTGAAGTTCGCGCGCCTTCTAACACATGGATCGGCCCGCCGGAAGCCGCCGCCGCGCCAGCCGCACTCGGCGTTGATTACCCCCACTTTCCATTGGCGGGCGCCCTCATTTTGCCCAGTTTAAGACACTTGCTAGAGCGACCCAAGTCCGGCACGCGGGCGCTCCGGGCGTGTTTTTGTCAATTCGTGCGCACGCCCAAATGTCTGCTTCTGGGCGGAAGCGCGCCGCGATCTACGGGAGCCGATTGTCCCAGCTCTACCCTGGCTCGACAAAAATCTGCAAAGCATTGTATTTGCTCTTTTCCAACGAATGCAAACACGCAAGGTGCAGTTCCACCGATGAGTCGCAAGCTCTCCCTAACGTCGCGGTATGCCGTTACTCTGATCGCCCTGGGCCTCATTGCGCTGATGGACCCGCGCGAGCCTTTCCCGTTTTTCGGGCTAGCCGCGTTCATCCTTGGCTTCTTGGCTTTGGCCGGCATGGCTTCGCTGCTGCGCGGTAAGTTGCGCGACGGCCTTGTCGTTTTGGCCTCGCTCGCCTTCGGCCTTTCCATGATCGAAGCCACGGCCACTGTTTTAGAGACCCGGGAGTTGCTCGTCGTAACGAATGGCTGGAGGGTTCGCCAGCCTGTCGTCGGCTGGGGACCTGAACATGCCGGACGCTTCCATGCCGAGAAAGCGGATCCGAAATCCGGCGCCTCGATTTACAGAGCGGATTACACGATCGATTCGAATCTTTTGCGAGAGACCCACTCAGCCGAAACCGGCCCAACAATCGTTTTTTTCGGCGATTCCTTCACCTTCGGAATGGGTCTGAACGATGCCGACGCGCTACCGCAGGTCTTCGCGGATTTGCTAGGACGCAAGCAAAGAGTGCTCAATCTTGGCTTTATCGGCTATGGACCGCAGCAATTTTTGGCGGAATTGCAAACGGGCCGTTTCGACGGCGTGATCGGCGCGCAACCGCGGCTTTTCATTTTTATGACGGCGGCCTGGCATGCCGAGCGAACAGCGTGTAAATTTTGGGTGCTCTTGGGACCTCGATATGCGCTGGAGAACGGCCATGTCGCATTTAAGGGAACCTGCTACGAAGGCGTGAGCCTTCGAGTGCGGGAATGGCTCGAAAACATGGCTTCCTACCGGTTCTTCGTCGAGCCTTATCTTCAAAAGGTTACCCATGAAAACGTGGAACTCTATATCAGGATCTTGCTCGCCGCGGTGAATCTGGCGAAGGAGAAATACGGCGTTGCAACTCTTATCCCTTATATCTCGTCTGGCCCGGTAAACGGCTATCTCGAGGGAACGGGGTTCAGCGATGATGAGATCGTCCAGAGGTTGCGGGATGGCGGCGCCATGGTCGTGGACGTTTCTCTCGCGAAAGAGGAAGCCGCCGGCGCCAAACTCACCATCAAAGGCGACGGCCATCCAACGTCATTGGCGAACCACCTCAGAGCCTCGTTGCTTGAGGAATACATCGAAAACCGGATACCTGGGATTCTGGTTGCGGGAGTGAACTGACTGGCGCAGCCATCAGTCTGGTTCAAGCAAGCAAACGCATCTTCCGGCGGGCAAACGATGGGTTCTCCCCGCACGTTGAAGCTTGTGTTCACAGCACTGGGCAATCAGTCAATCGCTCGAACCTCGCAATCAAGGCGTGGTAGCGCTGGGATGGCTCCAATTCCAAGGGGTAAAACACCACTGCCTCCCCGGACGAATGTGCGGCCTTGAATAGATCGAAAATTGAAGAACGAGACAAAGGGGCAATCGTCCATAGGCTTTGCCAAGCTTGGTCTCGTGGCGCGCGCCGCGCCCATGCCAACAATCCATAGGCCTCCCCGGCAACGCTCTGATCGCTCGAACGTCGCGTCCTTTGCGCTTTTCGTGTTTGCCCCCATATAGCTGGGGCGGGCCGGAATAGTCCGCTTAACGTTAGGATAAGAAGCCATGGCGTTTCGCCACAAACCCTTGATTTTAATCCTCGCCGCGACGCTAGCGTTGGGCTTTGTCGGGGACGCTTTCGCCCGCGCGGGCGGCGGCTTCTCGTTTGGCAGCCGCGGCGCTCGCACGTTTAGCGCGCCTTCGGCGACGCCGACGGCCCCACGCGCGGCCCCAATGGAGCGGTCGATGACGTCTCCGAATGACAGTATTTTCCGCCGCCCCGCGCCCATTTCCCAGGGCGGCTTTTTTTCCGGCGGTTTTGGCCGCGGCCTCCTGGGAGGTTTTCTAGGCGCCGGATTGTTCGGCCTATTGTTCGGGCATGGCCTGTTCGGCGGTCTCGGCGGCGGCTTGTCGATCCTCGGCTTGCTGCTTCAGATCGGGCTTTTGTTCCTGCTGTTCAAACTCGTCATGGGGTTTGTTCGTGGACGCCGGCCGGCGTTCCAGGGCACGGCCTTTGATTCGAGCGCGGGCCAAGGATTAGGCCAAGCCGGAACAAGCTTGCCTGGAGGCTTCGCGGGCTTTGGCGGCGGGCCGGGAAGCCAGCGGCGCGAGACAAAGCTCGAAGTCGCCCCGGCCGATTTCAGCGTGTTCGAACAGCGCCTCATCGCGATCCAGTCCGCATATGGGGCGGAAGACTTCGATCGTCTGCGCGCCCTGGTGACGCCGGAAATGGCGTCCTATTTTGCCGAGGAACTCGCCGGCAACGCCAAGAAAGGCCTGGTTAACAGCATCTCGGACGTGAAGTTCCTGCAGGGAGATCTTTCCGAGGCCTGGCGCGAGCCGCAAGGCGAATATGCAACGGTCGCCATGCGATTTTCCTTGATCGACACAATGGCCGATCGCGTTTCGGGCAAGATTGTCTCCGGCGATCCGGCGGCGGCGCAGCAGGCAACCGAGGTCTGGACCTTTGCGCGGCACGTTGGCGGCGGCCCCGAGGACTGGAAACTGTCGGCGATCCAACAAGCCTGATGACCGCGGGCCGGAGGCGCGATTCGGCCCCGGCCTGCGCGGTGTTTTAAAGTGCACATCCCAACCCAATCGAACCATATCCCGCTTGAGGCATATTGCTTGGAGGGGCGTTGTCGAGAACTAATCCGATGGTGTCCCACGCGCGGACGGTATGGCGGGCGATTTTGCCCGGTCATTTCACGAGCACCTCCCTTTTCCAGAAAATAACGAGGTTGCACGTCCCTCTCCCGCCACGCCGACCGGCTCAGTGCGGCTGGGTGATGAGCAGCAACCTCATGTACGGGATGTATTATTTATGCCCTGATTAATAGCGGCGCCATCGCCGGCAGCGCATTCGGCGGGAAGGAACGCGTCGAACGCGGCCCAGAATAGCTCGCGCAATGGATCCCGCTCCATCAGGATTTCGTGACGGGCGTGCGCCAATGTGAGGCACTTGCCGGCCTTGAGGCGGCTCGCGAAATATTCCGTCGCGGCGGTATCGACGATGCGGTCGGCGCCGGCCGCGAGGACCAAAAGCGGGGTCAGGATCAGGCGCGGGTACGCCACATCCTCGAAGCGCCGCATGTAGCGGAAGGCGGCATTGATCCAGCCGATCGTCGGATCGCCGATGGCAAGCTCGGGCGCCGCCTCGATGATCGCCGCCGCGCGGGCATGGCGGCTTGAATCGGACGTCAATAGGTTGCCCTCGAAGCTCGCCGACATATAGGGCTTTGGGCCGCCGCCGGGCACGAAACGGCGGCCTTGCCCGAGCAGTACGAGCGCCTTGGCGAAAATCCGCATGCCGCGCCCGAAGCGCAGTCCATAAATGTCAATCATCGGCGCGGTGAGGACCATGCGGGCGAATGGCGAGCGGCCAGCCCGCGTCTTTGCAAGCGCGATAGCCGCGCCCATGGAATGGCCAAGCGCGAACCACGGGGGCCGGCAGAACGGTTCGAGGACCTGTTCCACCAAGGCATCGAGATCGCGCTCATAATCCCGGAAATCGCCAATATGGCCTTTGTGGGGATCATTCACGAGGCGGCCAGAAAGGCCTTGTCCACGCCAATCCAGGATCGCGACATCGAAGTTCCGGGCAAGCAGTTCGCCGATGACTTCAAAATATTTTTCGATGAATTCCGCACGTCCCGGCAAAACCGCGATCGTTCCGGCGCAAGCCGCGCCGCAGTTCCAGCGCGCCGCCCGCAAGGTCCAATTGTCCCGCGCCGCGATGGCCGAGACGACGGCGCCGGGGGGCGCGGGGTTTTCGAAAATCGTGCAAAGTTCCATTGCGAAATTTCGATGCTCCGAGGCTCTCCCTGGCCGCAATTTCAACCGCGCCGGCCGCTTCTCCGGGACACACTACCGGCGGAATTTTCGCCTGTCCTGCCCCTCTTGCAAAGCCAAACCCTATCCCCACATCAACATTGCGCGGGCCGCTTCAGGACGCGCAAGCGGCGGCGAGCCTTGGGCGCCGCGCGGAAGTTGCCGGCAAATCGTCTCGCGCCGCTTCGTAAACGTGGTTGGTACAACAACTTTTCTCGCTTCATTCAAGGAGGATAGTGAGATGCGTCAGTTTGATCTTTCCCCCCTATATCGCTCGACCATTGGGTTCGATCGCTTGTTCAACATGATCGACCAGGCCGCCGGGCTCGAAACCATGCCGAGTTACCCGCCCTATAATATCGAACGCACCGCCGAGAACGCCTACCGGATATCGGTGGCGGTCGCGGGTTTCGCCGTAACGGATCTCTCGATCGAAACCAAGGAAAATACCCTAACCATTCGCGGTTCGCGGGAACGCGACGGCGAGAACGCGACGGCGAAGCCAGAAGTGCTCTATCAGGGAATTGCCGGCCGCTCGTTCGAGCGCCGCTTCCAGCTCGCGGATCACGTCCATGTGACCGGCGCGAACCTTGAAAACGGCTTGCTTCACGTCGATCTTACGCGTGAACTTCCGGAGGCGCAGAAACCGCGCAAGATCCCGATCGGGAACGAGGGCGCAAAATCGACAGTCGCGACACCAAGGGCAGCGTAACTTCGCGAGCCGGGCGGCTCCCTCCCACGCCCGGCGCAGCGGCGGAAGGGCGTCTCGCATGAGGCGCCCTTTTTTTTGCGGCGAGGCCTCATTTTTCACTTTCCGTGTATTGGCGGCGTCACTGCCTTTGTTTTCATCGCGTTTCTGCGACGCCTGCTCACCAGACCCGGGCGCGTGATCTTTCTGATCGTCGATCGCGGACCCGCCCCTATCGCTCGAAAAACCAGGGCGTTTGTCGAAAGCATGATCAGATCGCTTTGGCTGTTCTATCGTCTTCCCATTCCCCCGATCGCAACCCTGCGCTCGCCACTCCACTAAGCTTCGCTTAGTGGAGCCTCTGGCTCACTCCGCCCGATGTGCTGGAGCGGAAGCATCGGAAGGCCGGCACTGTTGGCCGCATGGCGATCGCCGGCGCCGACGCGACGCCGTGCGTGCCCAATCCAAGCTTGACTCAAGGCTCGGCAATTTGCCTTGATCGAAGCGCGAATGAGGCCGATGCAAACCGTCTCTGGCAGGAATTCCCGTTCCAGATGCCGTCGCATCACCTTTCGATTTGCGGAGCGCCATGCCGATCTCCCTTGCCTACCCGAGTATCGATCCGGTGCTGATCACCATCGGACCCTTGCCGATCCGCTGGTATGCCTTGGCCTATATCGCCGGGCTCGTGCTCGGCTGGGCCTATGCGCGAGCATTGGTGAGACAAAAGGCTTTCTGGGCTGGCGCGGCGCCGCTCGCTCCCTTGGACATTGACGATCTCCTCGTCTATGCGGCGATGGGCGTCATTCTCGGCGGAAGGCTCGGCTACGTGCTATTCTACAACGCGGGTTTTTATCTTGCGCATCCGGCCGAGATTTTCGCTGTTTGGAAAGGCGGTATGTCGTTTCACGGCGGACTCGCCGGCACCGCTCTCGCGATTTATATCCTTGCCAAGCGCAAGAGGATTCCGGTGCTGAGCCTCGCCGATGTCTGCGCCGCCGCGGTTCCGATCGGGCTTTTTCTCGGACGCATCGCGAATTTCATTAAGCCGGAACTTTGGGGCCGGCCGGCCGGCGTGCCTTGGGCGATGGTTTTTCCTGGCGCCGGGCCGTCGCCGCGGCACCCGAGCCAGCTCTACGAAGCGGGCCTCGAAGGATTTGTCCTCTTCCTTGTGCTTTATATCGCGGTTCATTTGGGCGCGCTCCGCAGGCCGGGTTTTGTTACCGGGCTGTTTGCCGCCGGTTACGGAGTCGCGCGCACTGTCTCCGAATTTTTTCGCGAACCGGACCCGCAGCTGGGCTTTCTGTTCGGCGGCGCGACCATGGGTATGCTCTTGTCGCTGCCTTTGATCGCGGCAGGCATTGTTTTTATTATCCGCGCCTGCCGGCGGCCGGCTCGTCGCGGCATGAATAGGCCCGCATGAACCCGCTCGAAAATCTCATCCACGAGACGATCGCCGAGAACGGGCCGATGAGCCTCGAGACCTACATGACCCTTGCGCTCGCGCATCCGGTGTACGGCTATTACGCCTCCAAAATACCGTTGGGAGAGAGCGGCGATTTCATCACCGCGCCGGAGATCAGCCAGATGTTCGGTGAATTGATTGGCCTGTGGTGCGTCGCGGTCTGGCGCGCCATGGACGAACCACGGCCCTTTCTGTTCGTCGAACTGGGGCCAGGGCGCGGCAGTTTAATAGCGGACGCTTTGCGCGCCGCGCGCGTTGCACCGGATTTTCTTGGTGCGATCGACTTGCGTCTCGTCGAGACAAGCGAGGTCTTGCAACAAAGCCAGCGCAGAGCGCTGAAAGATTCGCGGGTTGCGGCGAGGTGGCACAAGACCGTCGACGAGCTGCCCAGTGGCCCCGCGATCATCGTCGCCAATGAATTTTTCGATTGCCTTCCGGTGCGCCATTTCGTCTGCCGCGCCGATGGCTGGCACGAAAGGCTGGTCGGACTAGATGGCGACGAGCGCTTGTGCTTTGGCCTTGCGCCGGACGCCGAACCAGGCCTTGCACTCGCGGGCGAAGTCGGGCAGGTGTTTGAGGCTGGTCATGCGGCCGCCCGTTTGATGACGCGGCTTTCGGCGCGCATTGCCGCACAGGGCGGCGCGCTCCTCGTCATCGACTACGGCTACGACACGCCCGGGCACGGTGAAACCTTGCAGGCGGTGAAGCGGCATCGTTTCGCCGATCCCTTGCGCGATCCCGGCGAAGCCGATCTCACCGCGCATGTCAATTTTTGCGGCCTTTCCCGGGCCGCGCGGGCAGCGGGCGCTAGAGCCCATGGCCCAGTGCCGCAAGGCGAATGGCTGGCCCGTCTCGGCATCCATGAACGCGCCGCGAAGTTGCGGCAACATGTTGATGAGCACCAATGCGCCGCGATCGATTCCGCTCTCCTGCGTCTCGCGGGCGGAGGCCACGGCTCCGGCACAACGCACATGGCGCGGCTCTTCAAGGCGCTCGCGGCGACCCAGCCGGGCCTTTGCCCGCCCGGCTTCGAGACCACATCGCCATGATCAAGCAAACCGCGGCGCCGCTGCGCGCAAGAATTCTTGACGCGCCGGGCCTAGCACATGGATTTTTCACGCGGCACGGCGGCGTCTCGACAGGAGTTTACGCATCGCTCAACGGCGGCGTCGGTTCGCAAGACGATCCACGCGCAGTTGCCGAAAACCGGCGCAGGATGGCGGCGCATCTTTGCGTCGATCCGGCGCATCTCCTCGTACCTTACCAGATTCATTCGCCAAAGGCACTGATCGTGACGCGAGCCTTTGTCGAGCGCCCGGTTTGCGATGCCCTGGTGACGTCCGTGCAAGGTCTAGGACTCGGCGTCACCGGCGCCGATTGCGGCATGATCCTGTTCGCCGACCGGGGGGCGCGGGTGATCGCGGCCGCGCATGCCGGCTGGAAAGGGGCGCTCGATGGCGTGCTTGAAGACACACTTGCCGCGATGGAAACGCTTGGCGCGCGCCGGGCCTCGACGGTCGCGGCGCTGGGCCCAACGATCTCGCGGAATAGCTATGAGGTCGACACCGAATTTGCCGATCGATTCATCGCGGCCTCGACCGGCCATGCGCGCTTTTTT
The DNA here is from genome assembly GCA_036513565.1 of Methylocella sp. GTDB lineage: Bacteria > Pseudomonadota > Alphaproteobacteria > Rhizobiales > Beijerinckiaceae > Methylocapsa. The sequence continues at coordinate 10,988 of DATBYR010000286.1, forward strand.
TTGGCTTCGGCGCGCGACGGACATTTCATGTTCGATCTGCCGGGCTTTATTGCGGTGCGGCTACGGCTTGCGGGCATCGGCTTATTCGAGGATTTGGCCTGCGACACCTATGCGGAGCCCGAAAACTTCTATTCCTATCGCCGTTGCGTGCATCGAAACGAGCCCGATTACGGCCGCCAGGTCGCGGCGATCGCGCTTATCTGACCTAACTCAGGCGGCTACTTTCTCGACGATCCGTTCCGCCGCCGCCTTGGGCTCCGCCGGCGCGCCCTCCCATTCGGAATTGGCCGGGATTTGCTCGCCCTTCATCACGAGGGTCAGGGGCCCCAATCGCGCGTAGTCAGCAACAATCGTGTCGTAAAGCACGGTGGAACCCGCGCCAACGGTTACACCGTTGCCGACCAAGACCTTGCCGACCTTCATGACGCGGTCCTCGTAGAGATGCGTTTGCAGCGCGCATAGATCATTCAATGCCGCGTAATCGCCGACGCTCACGCAGTCGAATTCAGTGATGTCGGTCATGTCCATGAAGACCCCGCGTCCGACTTTTGTACCGAACAGGCGCAAGAGCCAAGGTAGGAATGGGGTCCCGCGCAAATGATCGAGCAAAACCTTGCCGGCTAGGCCCCAATAGATGACGGCAACCGCCTCGGTTCGCATGGCCCACCAGGACCACATGGGTTTGACCATCGGCTCGTAGCGTCCCATCGTGATCCATTTCAAGGCGATGACCAGCAGGGTCATGACCAGGCTAATCCCAGCCGAGGCAAGCATGAACTGCCACAGCACCTCGAAATATTTGCCTTCAAGCACGCCCGTGCTGAACCATTCCACCGCCCATGTTCCAAAGCTAATGAACAGCATGATCGGCAGGGAAATCGTGACCGCCTCGAAGCAGGCACGGGCGAATTTTTTCCAGCGCGGGGGCTCATAGGTCCAGTCCGCGCCACCGCCATCGAATTTCTGGCGGACCGGCAGCTTGATTGGCGGCGATCCGAACCAGGTATCGCCCTCGCGCATCATATGATTCGCGGGCGGCTTCGACTTGATGCCGATCAGCGCGCCCCCCGGAATTTCGGCCCCGGCGGGCACCACGGCGCTATTTCCGACAAAAACGCGCGGACCCGTCTTGACGCGTTTCAAATAGATCCAGCCGTTGCGGATCTCTTCGTCGCCGAGAATGACTTCATCGGCGATGAAGCATTTCTCGCCGATCTCGACGAGATCGTAGCGGCCGGACAGATTCGTCGAAATTTCCGCGTCCTTGCCGATCTTGGCGCCCATTAGCCGGTACCAGGCGCGCATATAGACCGTCGCGAACAATGACGATAGTGTTTCGAGCGTCACCTCGGTTGCGAGCGCCACTGCCCATTTGCGGAAATAGAACCAGGAATGAACCGAATAAGTCCCCTCGCGCACCCGCGGCAGGATGACCCAGCGGCAAGCCGCGATGAAGCCGACGGTGACAAGCACCATGACGAAGGCGGTGGGCAAGGCCAAGACCGGGATCGAGAGCATGTAAAGGGTGCGGTCGAAATCGGCGGTGCCGATCAGATCGTCGATCCGGTCGAAGACCCAAAAGGCCGGGAAAATCGGCAACAAACCGAGCGGGGGTATCGCCAGAAGCAAGATCCCATACATAAGTGTCATAATACCCCGGCGTGCGCTGGAAGCCGCGGGCGGCGGGTCCAGCGCGGCGCGATCCACCATGCGAACCTTGCGCCCCGGCGAGCCATCCCAAACTTCCCACGCCCCGGCGTGGCCCCCCGCGCCGATCGCGGTCAGATCGCCGAGCTCGGCCCCCTCTTCGATGACGACATTTTCCTCGATGACGCAGGACGATCCGATATAGGCCTCGGCGCCGATGTCGATCGTGCCGATAATGAGTTCGTTGCCCTCGACCCGCGCATTGGCGAAATTGGCGTTCGCTCCGATACTCGCGCCGGGCCCAATCGAGATCAGATCGGCCGCGCCCGGCTCGATCTCGCCGATCAGCGCGTCCTTGCCGATTCTCGCCCCGAGCGCCATTAGATAGAGCCGCATGATGGGGGAACCCTGGAACCATTTGATATGGACCAGTCCAAGGAAACGCCTCACCAGCCACCAGCGGAAATAATAAACTCCCCATAGAGGATAGCGCCCAGGCTTCGTCTTGCCGATCACCAGCCATTTCGCGGCGATGACGATCGCCACCGTAGCGATATTGATGCACAAATAAACGCCGATGAGCGAAACCATTTCCTCGAAAACGCTCGCTTCGGCGCCGGTCAGCAGCATGTAGCTTACGAATACGCCGAGCCATTGCGCGGTCACGAGAGCGAGGATGACCGGAAGTGCAAGGGCCTGCGCGCACCCGCAGAGAAAGCGGCGCAACACGGGCGGCGGCGCGAACGACAGATCCTCGACCTTTGATCCATGTGCCCATTTGCGGCCGAGGAGTTCAGCCATCGCGCGAAGCGAACGCGCGGTGTAGACGTCTTGCAAGGTGATCCGCGCCAACGCGGGCGTTTCGCGCACGGCCGAGATGAAACGTGCCGCGAGCAAGGAATGGCCGCCAAGATCGGTGAAGAAATCGGCGTCGAAAGGAATGGCCTGCGGCGGCAGCACGCGTTTGGCGGCGTCGAGGAGTTTTGCCTCGGTCTCGTTGCGCGGCTCTTCCTGCGCCTCGAGGGCATCGGCCGCGGCAAGTTCAACCAGCTTCAGGCCCTTGCGGTCGATCTTGCCGGAGGCGAGTTTCGGCAGGCTTTTGACGAACTCGAACCGTTCCGGAACCATGTATGCCGGCAGGCTTTGCCGCAGTTCGTTGCGCAAGAGTCTCGCGTCGATTTCGGGGTCCAAGGATGGAACCACGAACCCAACGAGCTGTTCGATTTCGTGATCGCTGCGCAAGACGACGGCGGCATGCGCAACGCCAGGGAGACCGGCGAGCTTTGCTTCGATTTCGCCCAGTTCGACGCGAAACCCGCGAATCTTGACCTGATCGTCGATCCGGCCATGGAAGACGATCTCGCCGTTCGTGGCGAGCTCCACCGCATCGCCGGACCTGTACAAAACCGGATCGGGCGGGTCATCCAAGAAAGGATCGGCCAAGAAAGGATTAGCAATGAATTTCTCGCGGGTCAGCCTGTCGCGGCGCAAGTAGCCTTTCGCCACCCCGGGCCCGCCGATGAGAAGCTCGCCTTCGACGCCGGGCGGGAGAAGGTCGAGGCGCTCGCCCGTCACATAGCAAGTGTAATTCGGAATCGGCCGGCCGATCGTGACCTGAACGTTCGGCCGCACTTCCGCGACCGTCGCGACGACCGTCGTCTCCGTCGGGCCATAGGAATTGAAGATCTTGCGCCCAGGCCTGCACCAGCGATTGGCAATCGATGGCGGGCAGGCTTCGCCGCCAAGGATGATCAGCCGCAAGCTTGCGATGTCGCGCGGCAGAAGTGCCAAAAGGGTTGGCACCGTGTCCAGCACCGTCACGCGATTTGCTTCCAGAAGACCGGGAAGCTTGTCGGCCTCGCCCATGATCTCGGCCGTCGCCACGAAAAGGCTCGCGCCGGCGAGATAGGGAACCCAGATTTCCTCCATCGACAGATCGAAGGCAACGGAAGCGCCCTGGAAAACGACATCGCTCGCTTCAACCCCGTAGACTTCGTTGGCGGCGCGCAAATAATGGCAAATATTGCGCCCCGATATCACGATGCCCTTGGGTGT